>CAZTLT010000009.1:0-18554 GCA_964614615.1 uncultured Aquiluna sp.
GCGGATTTCTCCGCGGCCCTTCTTTTTGCGAAGATAGAGTTATCGCACGAAGGGGTGCTTTTTGAAACTTGAATTGCGCGGTATCACTAAGCGCTTTGGAACACTCGTAGCAAATGATTCAATCAACCTGGTGGTTGAACCAGGGCAGATCCATGCTTTGCTCGGTGAAAATGGTGCTGGCAAATCTACCCTGATGAATGTTCTATATGGCCTCTACCAAGCAGATGCGGGTGAGGTTTTACTGGATGGCGTAAAGCAATCTTTTTCTGGCCCCGGTGACGCTATGGCTGCCGGCATCGGAATGGTCCATCAGCATTTCATGCTGATACCTGTTTTTACAGTCGCTGAGAATGTGGCGCTGGGTCACGAACCAACTAGCGCGCTAGGCATTTTGAATACCGATGCAGCTCGCAAGCGAGTAATTGAAATATCCGAGAAATTTGGTTTCAAGGTTGACCCTGATGCACTCGTGGAAGATTTGCCGGTCGGTGTTCAGCAGCGCGTAGAAATTATTAAGGCGCTTTCCCGCGACGCAAAAGTTCTTGTCTTAGATGAGCCTACGGCGGTATTGACTCCACAAGAGACAGATGAGCTGATGCTCATAATGAAGCAATTGGCAAAAAGCGGAACCTCCATTGTTTTCATTACTCACAAACTTCGTGAAGTCAAGGAAGTTGCTGACATTATTACAGTTATTCGACTTGGCAAAGTGGTGGGTGATGCTAAGCCTGACGCATCAACATCTGAGCTTGCCTCAATGATGGTTGGTCGCGAGGTCGAGCTAACTGTTGACAAGAAGCCAACTTCCGTTGGTGAGGTTGTGCTAAAAGTTGAGCACATTTCTGTACTGGATGATCGAGGTCAAAGAGCCGTCGATGATCTTTCGTTTGAGGTCAGAGCGGGTGAAATTCTCGCCTTCGCGGGTGTCCAGGGGAACGGTCAGACTGAACTGGCCGAAGCACTGGTCGGGCTTCGTTCGACATTGAGCGGAACTGGAAAGATTTTTATAAAGGGTGACGACGTAACTACAGATAGCGTCAGACACCGCCTTGAACTCGGGATGGCGTACATTCCAGAAGACAGAAAAACCGACGGGCTGGTCTCAGAGTTTTCAATTGCTGAGAACCTGATGATCAACGCCTCCTTTCGCTCTCGCTTCACGGTTGGTCCAAACATAAACTTTGCAGCCCGCAGAGAAATTGCAGATCAGCTTGTGAAGGACTTCGATGTTCGAACCCCTTCCGCGGATACCCCGGCCGGCAAGCTATCCGGTGGGAACCAGCAAAAAGTTGTGGTTGCAAGGGAGCTGTCAAGAAATGTTGACTTGCTGATAGCCTCCCAGCCAACCAGAGGCGTGGATGTGGGTTCAATTGAGTTCATTCATGAACGAATCGTGGCCGAGAGGGATGAGGGTAAGGCGGTAGTACTGATCTCCACCGAGCTCGACGAAGTCTTATCCTTGGCCGATCGCATTGCTGTTATGTATCGAGGGAAGATTGTGGGAATTGTTGACCCATCAACCTCTCGGGAGCAGTTAGGAAAGATGATGGCTGGAGTAAGCGCATGAGCGAAGAAAACCGCTGGTCACAAGCCCTAAAGGAAATCCTCTCCGGGAGCTTTACCAGGACTGTCCTCTCAATCATCCTTGGCTTCTTAGTAGGCGCAGCATTCATGATTGCATCCAACAAGGAATTCATTGAATCCTTGGGCTACATTTTTTCAAGACCTGGCGATGCATTTGGCGCTGCAATTGCAGTGGTAAGTGATGGCTATGGTGCTCTATTCCGTGGTTCTGTATTCAATACAGAAGCAGATACTTTTGAAAAAGCGATTCGCCCAATGACAGAGTCTTTGCGCCTAGGAGCGCCACTGATTTTGGCCGGGCTGGGATTGGGCTTAACTTTCAGAGTTGGACTATTCAACATTGGTGGTACCGGCCAACTAATTACGGGAATGATATTTGCAACCTTTGTTGCAACGCGTCTAGAACTTCCTTTCCTAGTTCACGTTGCAGTCGCTGTGATTGCTGCAGTAATCGGGTCAACTTTGCTTGGTGCGCTGGTGGGCTTTCTCAAAGCTCGAACCGGTGCTCACGAAGTAATTTTGACGATCATGTTCAACTACATAATGCTTTACTTCTTCACATTCTTATTGCGCGATCCTCTTCTACTGGGTGAGGTAAGGGCAACGGGTAATCCAAAAGCTGACCCAGCTATGGAAACTGCGCTACTACCCAGATTGCTAGGGGATGCTTACGCGCTTCACTATGGAATCGTGATTGCGCTAATCGCTGTGTTTGTTTACTGGTGGCTAATGGAGCGCTCGACTATTGGTTTTAGACTCCGCATGGTTGGCTACAACCCAGACGCAGCTAGGACTGCTGGTATAAGTGTTGAGCGAACATACGTTCTGGCGATGGGCCTATCCGCAGCGTTTGTTGGTCTCGCCGCCGCAAATCAGGCACTGGGTGTCCCAATCGGCGTTACTCCCTCTGCTCACGCAAACATTGGTTTCGATGCAATCACTGTCGCGTTATTGGGAGGCTCGAATGCCCCTGGCATTTTGTTGGCAGGTTTGCTGTTCGGTGCGTTCAAAGCCGGGTCTCCTTCTATGCAGGTGTTGGGTATCTCACCCGAGGTGCTCGGAATTGTTCAGGGAGCAATTGTTTTGTTTATTGCTGCTCCGCCACTTATTCGCGCTATCTTCAGACTGCCGAAACCTCAAACTACTAACGCGCTAGGCGCAATTCGAGATCGAATCCTACGTAGAGGAGGTGCCAAGTGACAATCAGTCAGCTAGCTAAGGAAGAGCGCATTGGGTTCAAGTCTCCAATCGTCATGGCTGCGGTTGGGGCAATTGTGTTCTTGTTTTTTGGCCTCCTAGGACGCGATGGCGAAGTCGCATTCGAAATTTCCCGGAGAACCGATGCGATTCAGTTACCTGCTATTCCAGTTGACTCGTCACTGCTGGGTATTTTCGCTGGCGTTCTAATGCTTGCTATTTCGGGCCTATCACTTTCGTTCTCGCTGAAGAACAAAAAGACCCCACTGTGGATTACAGCCATTTATGGCCTAATTGGTGTCACGTCGCTGCTTGGCTGGTTGGCCGCTGGCAGCACTGTTCCGATCGCATTTATTGCTGGAACAGCCCTGGTACTGGCGGTTCCAATCATGCTTGGCGCAATGGGCGGACTTATGTGCGAGCGGGTTGGTGTAACGAACATTGCAATTGAAGCTCAGCTTCTAACTGGTGCCTTTATGGCAGCGGTAGTTTCCTCGATAACAGACAACTTCTTCTTTGGGATGTTTTCAGCCATGGTTGGGGCTGCGTTGGTTTCGATGGTCTTGGCGGTATTTGCCATCAAGTATTTGGCCCAGCAGATTATCGTGGGTGTAGTTCTGAATGTGTTGATGATTGGAATCACAAACTTCCTCTACCAGCAGTGGCTGACTGAGGACAGTGAGAATGTGAATTTCCCTGGAACTATGGAAATTATCCGCATACCTTTCCTAAGTGAGATTCCAATAGTTGGACCAGTTTTATTTGAAAATCGACTAACTGTTTTCCTGGCATTGATTATTGTTCCAACACTTTATTTTGTTTTGTTCAAGACCAAGCTGGGGCTGCGTGCCCGGGCGGTTGGCGAGCACCCATTAGCTGCTGACACTGTTGGTATTAATGTGGGTCGAACCCGATTTTGGTGGGTGACTCTGGGTGGAATGTCAGCCGGTCTTGGTGGGGCTGCGTTAACTATTGGTAATGCTGGTGCATTCGGTCGCGAGATGTCGGGCGGATTTGGTTTTATTGCTCTGGCGGTAGTAATTCTCGGACGTTGGCACCCGATCTCAGCGGCCCTGGCAGCGCTGCTATTTGGATTCTCAATTATTCTGCGCGTCTGGGCAAATCAGGTTAGCCCTGGTATTCCAACTGACTTCATCACCATGGTTCCGTATATTGTGACGATTATCGCGGTGGTTGGATTCGTTGGTCAATCTAGGCCTCCTAAAGCTTTGGCGATCCCGTATACCAAGGGCTAAACATGAACATTGACTGGAAACATCTGACAGCCACCGCCACGGAGGCCATGCAAAAGGCCTACGCTCCCTATTCGAATTTTCCGGTAGGCGCAGCTGCGCTGACAGATGACGGTCGCGTAATTTCGGGCTGCAATGTTGAAAATGCATCCTACGGACTTGGGTTGTGTGCCGAGTGTTCGCTGGTGAGCGAGCTGTTTAGAACGGGCGGCGGAAAGCTTGTTGCCTTCGCTTGCGTTGATGGTAATGGAGATCCCCTGATGCCCTGTGGCAGATGTCGACAGCTCCTATTTGAACATTCTGCCGATGGGATGCTGCTGCAAACCATCAGTGGCATCAAGACCATCAATGAAGTTTTACCTGATGCTTTTGGCCCAAGGGACTTGCAGTGAGCTTCTCAGCGGTTGAGCTCATAATAAAGAAACGTGAAAAGGGACAACTTTCCACAGAAGAAATCAACTGGCTAATCACCTCTTATACCTCTGGCATCGTGGCAGACGAACAGATGTCAGCGATGGCAATGGCGATCTTGCTTAATGGCATGGATAGAAGAGAAATTCTTGATCTCACCATGGCGATGATTGCCTCGGGTGAAAAACTCGATTTTTCTAAGCTAGGCGCACAAACTGCAGATAAGCACTCAACAGGTGGCGTTGGCGACAAAATAACTTTGCCGCTAGCACCACTTGTTGCTTCGTACGGAGTTGCCGTGCCTCAGCTCAGTGGCAGGGGACTTGGTCATACTGGTGGCACCCTAGACAAACTAGAGGCGATTCCAGGTTGGCGAGCATCTTTGACCAATGAGGAAATGTATAAACAACTTCAAGACGTGGGAGTTGTGATTTGTGCTGCGGGCAGCGGCTTGGCGCCAGCGGATAGAAAGCTCTACGCCCTTCGAGACGTTACGGGAACCGTTGAAGCCATCCCACTAATTGCTTCTTCGATTATGAGCAAAAAAATTGCTGAGGGAACCTCTGCGTTGGTCTTAGACGTGAAGGTGGGCAGCGGCGCATTCATGAAGACTTTGGAGCGGGCTACTGAGTTGGCCCAGGTGCTTGTGCAGATCGGAAAGGATGCGGGCGTCAAAACATCTGCCTTATTGACAGACATGTCTACTCCGCTGGGAAAGAAAATTGGAAACGCGCTCGAGGTTGAAGAGTCTCTGGAGGTTCTCGCTGGCGGCGGTCCTGCCGACGTTGTTGCAATTACAGCAGAGCTTGCTAAGGAAATGCTTGCGCACGTAGGCATTACCGGAATTGATCCGATTGAAAATCTAAAGAACGGTAAAGCCATGGATAAGTGGCGCCAAATGATTACTGCCCAAGGGGGAGATCCGCTAGCTCGGCTACCAAGTGCAAAACACTCACACACTGTGGTTGCCGAGTCTGGTGGCTACCTGAGCCGGCTGGATGCACTGGCAGTTGGCATTGCATCATGGCGTCTAGGTGCAGGTCGTGAGCGAAAAGAAGATGCGGTTCAGCTCGGTGCTGGTGTTGAGCTGCATGCCCAGCTGGGGGACCAGGTTGAAAAAGGTCAACCGCTGATGACGCTATTCACTGACTCTCCTGAAAAGTTTGAAAGAGCTCAGGAGGCTCTCGCAGGCTGTGTGGAGTACTCTGAAATTAAGCCCGCAGAGAGACAATTTGTTCTCAGCAAGGTCAGTTAGGAATCTCTTGGACATTCAGTCTTTACCCAAAATTTCGCTGCATGATCACTTGGACGGAGGGCTTCGTCCACAAACCATTGTTGAATTAGCTAGCTCGATCGGCCATCAACTTCCAAAAAGCAACGCGACAGATCTGGCGATTTGGTTTTCGGAGCAGTGCAATTCGGGGTCGCTAGTTAAGTACTTGGAGACTTTCGAGCACACGGTTGCTGTAATGCAAAACTATGAGGGACTTGAGCGAGTCGCTTATGAAAGCGTTTTGGACCTGGCCATGGAAGGGGTGATTTACGCAGAACTGCGTTGGGCACCCGAGCAGCATCTTGCCGGTGGTTTAGCTTTGGATCAGGCAGTTGAGGCAGTCCAAGATGGCCTCGAGCGCGGAATGGAAGAAGTTTCAAACAAGGGCGGATTCATTCGCACTGGTCAAATCATTACTGCCATGCGTCAGGCGGATCGGAGTCTTGAAATTGCGGAACTAGCTGTTCGTCACCGCAATAACGGCGTTGTCGGTTTTGATATTGCGGGACCAGAGAAGGGCTTTTTGCCAGCCCGCCACAAGGTTGCTTTTGATTATCTAGCCTCAGAATTCTTCCCAATTACAGTTCACGCCGGTGAAGCGGATGGAATTGATTCCATTAAGGATGCAATCGTAAATGGCAGAGCGCTGCGTCTAGGTCACGGCACTCGCTTGATTGAGGACATCATGTTTTCCAGAACCGAGGGAGACACTGATTTAGTGGTACTAGGTCCCTTAGCTCAGTGGGTGCACGATCGAGAGATTGCGCTGGAATTGTCACCTTCCTCTAATCTCCAGACCGGCGCCTTCGCAATGATGGGCGACAGCATGGAGGACAACCCCCTGGACATCCTCTACGACCTCGGATTTAAGGTGACCGTCAATACAGACAACCGGCTAATGAGTGGAACTTCCCTCACTAAAGAGCTTGAGATTCTCGTCGATACTTTTGGATATACCCTGGCCGATCTCGAGCAATTCCAACTCAACGCCGCGGAAAGTGCTTTTCAGGGCCTACCAGAGCGAGAAGAACTAATGGACATGATCGAAATTGGCTTTGCTCGCGCAGCTCAATAACTAGCAAAAAGTCTTTTTCTGCTAGCCCTATCGATTTGGGCCCTTAATTCTTAGAGTACGCAGGTTTCCTAGGCCATTTGGACACAGCTAAGCGAGAAGCGTGAGACACAACTTTTCTTGGGTGTGAGCTAGCATCGAAGAATGAAACCTGGAAGCACTGACCGAACTACCTTGCGACGAATTTCTCACAAGGCATCCCATGAGCAAGCAGATTTATACTCGATCTTGGATGACAATCTTGTAGCTCACGTTGGAGTTATCGAGAATGGCAAGCCCCTGGTAATTCCCATGACTTATGGCAGAAGCGGCAATACCCTCTATTTGCACGGATCGACCGGGTCGAGACTTATGCGCCTTCTAGCCGAGAATGCAAACGTTTGCATCAGCATCACCGAGCTCAATGCTTTAAAAGTTGCCAGAAGCACTTTCAATTCCGGTATGCATTATCGAGCGGCTGTCATATTTGGCGAAGCAAAATTAGTTGGCGATGAAGAAAAACTTGCTGCTCTGGACGCCCTTAGCGATGGTTTGATTCCGGGGAGAAATCCTGAGGCACGCCCAACCACCAAAAAAGAGCTAGCCGCAACAATTATCATCGCGGTCGAGTTGGATGAGACCTCTGTAAAGATTTCCAAAAACGAAGTGGATGATCCTGAAGAGGATATGAATAAGGGTTACTGGGCTGGAATTATCCCAATCAAGACCACTGCCGGCAGGCCAATTCCTGCCGATGAGGAGTCACTTTCACTACCAATTCCGCCAAGTATTTTGAAGTTTATTGAGCAGCGGCAAGATAGCTAGCTGCAAACTCTTTCAGCCTATTGAGCCCATGGACATCGCCATTGAACTGTAGGTAGCACTTGAGCTTTGGCTCTGTTCCACTTGGCCTAAAAATCATCCGCGCCGAGTCGTTTTCAACAATTACGGCATCAGTCTTTAGTTTCTCGCTAAGAGCCAAGTCTGTGACAGTTAGCATGCCATCGAATTCGCTTGGAGGAAATTGCCTAACGTGCCGCATAATTCTTTCAATCTTGCTCAAATCACCCACACGCACCGAAACTTGCCCAGTCGAGACTCGACCATATTTTTCATACAACTTATCGAGGTGTTCGGAAAGAGTGCTGCCCTGAGCTTTCAGATTCGTCGCAATTTCAGCCATCAACACCGCTGCTGTAATTCCATCTTTGTCAGGGGTATGCAGCGGATCAACGCAGTAGCCCAACGCTTCTTCGTAGCCATAGATCAGGTTTGGAACTTTAGAAATCCATTTGAATCCGGTCAAGGTTTGTTCGTATTTCAAGTGGAAGTGCTTGGCAACGTTGCTCAGATTGGCTGAAACAATTGAATTGGCGATGGTACCGCTATTGTGCTGCGAGGCTACGTAATCGGCCAGTATTAGGCCCACTTGGTCGCCCGTCAACATTTTCCAGCCTCCATCTGCGGGTACAGCCACAGCTAGTCTGTCTGCATCGGGGTCATTAGCCAGAATCAAGTCACTTGCTGATTGGGTAGCAAAAGAGTAGGCCAGGTCCATTGCACCAGGTTCTTCCGGATTAGGAAAAGCTACCGTTGGGAAAGTGCTGTCTGGCTGCATTTGCTCAGGTACGGGAGAGACACTAAATCCCAGTTCATCAAAGATCTTTTTTATTACCTTCCAGCCAACACCATGGAGTGAAGTGTGGGTGATTTTTAGATGCTCTCGGTTTTGGTTGACTTTTGAAACCAGGGAGACTGCTCTATCAATGTAAAGGTCAACGTCTGACTGGCTTAGTTTCGCAAAGTCAGCGGAATGGGAAATGGAAGAAAATGTCTCAGTTTGTGAAATTTCTTCAATTAGTTTGGCAATCGCCTTATCTTGTGGGGCAATCAATTGGGAGTTACCATTTGGACCCCCCAAATAGACCTTGTAGCCATTGTCTCTTGGCGGGTTATGACTGGCCGTGACAACGATGGTGGCTGATGCTCCTAGACGTTTTCCCATGTAAGCCGCTACCGGTGTTGGAACTGCGAAGTCAAATAAAATCGCCTGGCAGCCATTGGCTTGCAGAATCTCGGCGGTGTCGCGAGCAAACATGTCTGAGTTCTCTCGTCCGTCATAACCGATTACGACAGTTAACTCACCTGCCTTATTTTGATAGGTGGTTTTTTCTGCCGATAAAAATCTGGCAATTGCTAGTGCAGCGTAGGAGACAACAATCCGATTCATTCGGTTTGGACCCGCACCCAGTTCACCCCGAAGTCCAGCCGTTCCAAATTGAAGTAGCTGGGAGAACCTTTGTCTCAGTTGCTCAAGGTCACCTTGGTCAATCAGATTTTGGAGTTCTAATCGGGTTTTGTTGTCGGGATCTTGTGAGACCCAAGCTTTTGCCAGCTCAACTAGCGACATTTAGAACCTGACAACTATTTCCGCTAATAGCTTGGAGATACGCGCTTCTGCTGCTTTCCCAGCGGCAATAACTTCCTCATGACTAAGTGGTGTCTTTTGTATTCCAGCGGCCAAATTGGTAATCAGTGACATTCCCATCACTTCCATGCCACTTTCTCGGGCAGCAATAGCTTCAAGCGCGGTGGACATACCGACAATATGGCCACCCATTATTTTGGCCATCTGAACTTCCGCTGGTGTTTCGTAGTGCGGGCCACGAAATTGCACATAGACACCCTCGTCCAATGTTGGATCAACTTCTCGCGCAATGCTGCGAAGTCGCTTTGAATAAAGATCAGTCAAATCAACAAAGTTGGCACCCTCTAGCGGTGAGGAGGCGGTTAGGTTGATGTGATCTGAAATAAGAACTGCTGCTCCGCCGTCCCACTCAGGCTTGATTCCGCCAGCGCCGTTAGTGAGAACCATAATCTTGGCGCCTGTCTTGGCAGCGGTTCTAACTGAGTGAACAACTGCGCGAACCCCGTGATTTTCATAAAAGTGCGTTCTAGCCCCTATCACCAGGGCGAATTTTCCCGTTGATAGCTTGATGGAACGAATGGTTCCAACGTGGCCGACTACGGCGGGCTTCGAGAATCCTGGAATCTCGCTAGCCGGTATTTCACTGACTGTTTCGCCGAGCAGTTCTGCCGCTTTGGACCAGCCAGAGCCGAGAGTGAGGGCAATGTCGTGCTTTGGAACACCCGATTTAGTTGCGATTACCTGGGCGGCCTTTTCGGCGAATTCGAAGGGATTTACACCTTCTTCATATAAAGGGTGGACCATAATTCGCAATTCTAGTTCTAAACCAAACCCTCCAAATCAGCTAGTGGGTGTTAGTTTTTGAAGAAGAGTTCTTAGTTGGGTCTTGGCGAGCTAACAACGACTAGTCAAGGATGTCGAGTATTCGAGTGCCTGCGGAGATGGTCGCACCGACTTCCACTCCAATGTTCTTGACCACCCCAGCCCGGTGAGCGGTGAGTGGCTGCTCCATCTTCATAGCTTCCAGAACCACAATTAGTTCCCCCTCTTGGACGGCCGATCCTTCGCTCACCGCCAACTTAACAACTGTTGCCTGCATCGGTGCTAGTAAAGAGTTTCCTTTTGCACCCGTGTGCGTGGATGAATGACTGCCGCGCTTTCTGCGGTGCATGCTTGGTAATCTTTCTGCCTCGCCAGTAATCAAATACCTTGGGACAGAGACACTGATTCTTTTGCCCTCTACCTCCAGGACAACTTCTCGCATGGTCGGAGCAATCGGTAGATCCTCCTGTTGACCAGTCCAAGGTTCTAGTGGGTTATTCCACTCGGTCTCTATCCAGCGAGTATGTACATCAAACTTTCCGTCGTCAGCAACAAAAGCAGGTTCTCTACAAATCAAACGATGGAAGGGGAGAACAGTTGGCAGTCCATGAACCTGCATTTCCGCTAGAGCGCGTCGAGCGCGCTGTAGGGCCTGCTGGCGATTTTCTCCAGTGACAATAAGTTTGGCCATCATCGAGTCGAAGTTGCCAGAGACAACATCTCCCGAGACAACTCCTGAGTCAACTCTGATTCCTGGACCAGACGGCGCGAGAAAGAGATGAATAGGCCCGGGGGCAGGCAAAAAGTTACGACCAGGATCTTCGCCATTGATTCGGAACTCAATTGAGTGACCAGCAATTACCGGATCTGGATATTCGAGTTTGCCACCCTCTGCGATTCTGAATTGCTCCCGAACCAAGTCAATCCCTGTTACTTCCTCAGAGACGGGGTGTTCAACTTGGAGTCTGGTGTTTACCTCCAGGAAAGAGATGGTTCCGTCTCTTGCAACTAAGAACTCACAAGTACCAGCGCCAACGTAGCCGACTTCCCTCAGAATTTTCTTGGATGCTTCGTAAAGCTCTTTCTCCTGATCCTTGGTAAGAAATGGAGCGGGGGCCTCCTCTACGAGTTTTTGGTGGCGGCGCTGCAGCGAGCAGTCTCGGGTCGAGATAACCACGACATTTCCATACTGGTCTGCCAGACACTGAGTTTCCACGTGACGAGGCTTCTCTAGATACTTCTCGAGGAAGCATTCTCCTCGGCCAAAGGCCGCAACTGCTTCTCTGGTGGCCGACTCAAATAATTCTTTGATTTCCGACTTTTCGCGTACCACTTTGATGCCACGGCCACCTCCGCCGTAGGCGGCCTTGATGGCAACTGGAAGCCCATGGGCCGTGACGAATTTTTCTACTTCTGCCACATCCGCCACCGGATTAGCAGTGCCAGGAGCCAGCGGAGCTCCAACTTTTTCCGCTACTTTGCGAGCTGAGACTTTGTCACCCAGTCTTTCAATCGCTTCAGCTGGGGGACCAACCCAAATTAGTCCAGCCGAAATCACGGCCCTTGCGAAATCTGCATTTTCCGACAGAAACCCGTAACCGGGGTGAATTGCATTTGCCCCCGAGCGGCGAGCAACGGAAATTAGCTTGTCGATGACGAGGTAAGTCTCAGCTGCAGTCTCACCGGCCAAGGAGTAGGCCTCGTCGGCAAGCTTCACATGCTGGGCTTCTCGATCTGAGTTGGCGTAGACAGCAACAGTTTGGATTCCGCTGTCTTGGGCTGCCCTGATGATACGCACGGCTATCTCTCCGCGGTTAGCAATCAGCAGCTTGGTAATTCGTCGCTCAGCCATATTCCGATAGCTTATTGGTCCAATTCGAGTGAAATTTATTGGTTATCAACAAAAAATCAGGGTTTTTGTTGAGATTATCGCCAGAAGTCCTGGTAGTTATAGCCGAGTTCTGCCATGAGCTGGCGCAGAGCTACTAGCGATAAACCAACCACGGTGTGGTAATCACCCTCAATTCGTTCAATGTAGCTGCCACCGATTGAATCGATTGTGAAGGCGCCAGCTACGTTGAGCGGCTCCCCGGTTGCCACATATTTCTCAATCTCCTCGTCGCTGAGATTCGCAAAGTGAACCACCGTCTTAGTGCACAGGCTCGCACTTTTTCCAGCAGCGTCAATCAGGTGATGCCCTGATAGCAGGCTGCCGGTTTTTCCGCGCATGCGACGCCAACGCTCAATCGCGATGGCTTCAACCAAGGGTTTTCCATATATTTCCCCGTCAAACTCCAAAGCACTGTCACAGCCAAGAATCAATGGCAGATCCGTTTTTCCTAGCACCGCCTCGGCCTTTGCCTTAGCCAGCAGGAGCGTCAGCTCTTCGGCAGAGTTGGGAGAGAGTTGATCAACCAGCGCATCCTCGTCGACCCCCGGTGCAAGGGTTTCGAATGCAATTCCAGCCTCAGTCAGTAACTTTTTTCTAGCTGGGGAAGTTGAGGCGAGCAGTAATTTTGGCACGAAACTAGGTTAGCTGTGAAACACTAGGCGAATGCAGCTCGAGCTGAAAATAGAAAAAGTTGCCCACGGCGGTGTTTTTGTGGCTAGGCCTGAGGGCAAAGTGGTCTTTGTTGAGGGCGCATTGCCAGATGAAGTGGTCTTGGCGGAAGTCGTGGATGAAAAAGCAAATTTCAGACGGGCAGTTGTTTCTAAGGTTCTCTCGCCGAGCCCCCATCGACAAAAACACATTTGGCCAGAAAGCGAAAAAGGTGCTGGCGGTGCTGAATTTGGACATATCGAAATCGGTTTTCAGCGAGAGCTAAAAACGCAGGTGCTAAGGGAGGCCTTGAATCGTTTTGCAGGGCTGGAAAGCGATGTGGAAGTTGCAGCCATCGATGATTCAAATGGTTTGCATTACCGAACGCGTATACAAGTGCACTATGACAAATCAGGAAGACCATGCGTCAAAAAAGTTCGCAGCGAGGATTTGGTGCCAGTTGCGTCACTACCTTTGGCCGACGAAAGACTAGAAGAGGTAGCACTGGCCAATTCGGCAGGGTATAAGAATCAAAGAGTTTCTTTTGCGATTGACAGCTTTGGTAACTACACCCCATCCGTTCAGACACCGTTTTTATCCCAGGTAGTGGGCAACAGGCTTTTTGAACTCTCGCCCGAAACATTTTGGCAGGCTCATCGCGCTGCTCCAGCTGCATTGGTGGGAGACGTCTTAGCAAAGTTTGCGAAATTCAGTCCTGCGGACGTGCTAGATCTTTATGGCGGCGTTGGTCTATTTGGAGCCGCCGTTGCTGATGCAAACCCGGGACTACCGGTTACCTGCGTCGAGCTGAGCAAACAGGCTGTGAAGGATGGCAAGCGTAGTTCGAAAGATTTGAAAAATCTTTCCTTTGAAAACTCAGATGTCCTTCTTTATCTGCGGAAGCGAGATAAAAACCTCGACACCGTGATTCTGGATCCCCCCAGATCGGGCGCTAACAGTAAAGTCTTGACTCAGATCGCCCGGCTTGGGGCCAAAAACATTGTCTACGTAGCATGCGATCCTGTAGCTGCTGCCCGTGATCTGAACGAACTCAGCGCCTTGGGATACCGGCTTCAGGAGCTGTCAGCGATGGACATATTCCCTCAGACCCACCATTTCGAAACTGTACTGTCCTTGCAGCTGGCTAACCTATAGGCATGGGGATCCGAGTAGCAATCGTTGACGACCACGAAGCCATCAGGCTTGGCTTTAGCAATTATTGCCTGCAGCAAAATGTCGAGCTAGTTGGCTCTGCGGCGACTGTCGATGAATTACTACCTCAAATAGAAGGTAAAGACTGCGCAGTCGTAGTGACTGACCTAAGTCTCTCCGATGGGTCGACTGTCAGTGAAAATGTTTCCCGCTTGGTTGCAGCTGGACCGGCAGTCCTGATTTTTTCCATAGCGGACAAACCTTCCCTGATGCGCGCAGCAGTCAGAGCCGGTGCAACAGCCATTGTTCCCAAGAGTCAGCCCATGGAATTTTTGTTTCAAGCGATTGAACTAGCAAGTCAAGGTGCCATTTTGAACAACGCCGAGACCACGGCAACCATAGATTCGGACGCATTGTTCAAGGAAATCTCGCTCTCGGCCAGAGAGCGGGAGGTTCTATCTCTATATGCATCTGGGATGAGCTTGAAACAAGTTGCCTATCAATTGCAGATCAAGCAAAGCTCCGCCAAAGAGCATATTGATCGAGTTCGTGTGAAGTACGCAAAGCTAGGCAGGCAAGCGGCAACCAAAGTAGATCTGTTCAAGCGCGCGGTGGAAGACGGAATAATTTCGGGGGACTTGCTCTAGTGCAACTTGCCTCGATTGCCTCCAATCGACTTGAGGAATTTATTCGTCGAATTAGTGGATTTGTCCACGCCTTGGTTTGCTTGGAAGTAGTTGTAAACGGGTTCGCGCAAATACAGGTTGTGAATGGACTAACTAGTTTTTTGTTTGCGCTCTATATTTCAGCGGCAACATTCACCCTTTTTTCGCTTTTGTTCGGGCGCGGAAAGGCGATGCCAATTGTTTACGCTGCGACAGTTCTGCTGATAACGATCCTTATGCCTTTTACTGAAATATCCGCCTTTAGTTTCAGCGCCAACGGAAGACCATGGATTTGGTGGGCTATTGGATTTGCTGCGATTTTGTTTGCTGTTCAATCAAGGACTTGGCAGTGGACGCTTTATTTGGCTGTGCTAAGCGTTAGCTGGTTTGCGGGGCAGCTATCTCTATTTGGCGAAGAGCGAGCACTTCAAGCGGGCCTAGATTCGGCGTACTGCATCGTCTACTGTTTTGCGGTAATGGCTCTTGTCTCGTTGGTTCGGGAAGGAGCCGCAGAAGTAGACAAGTCAAACAGTGACGCCATTCAAAGCTCCTTGCAGCAAGCGAAGACTGATGCCATTGAAAAGGAGCGACAGCGTCTTGATGCTTTGGTCCATGATCAGGTACTTCACACTCTCTTGCTGGCGGCTAGGGCTAAGAGCCCGGTCGAAACTCGTGCTGCTGGTGAATCAGCTGAAGTGGCGATTAGGTCCCTTCAGCAAGCTCAGTTGGGTTCTAAAAAGAGTGAAGTTGTAACTACGGCGGGACTCTTTCGCGCACTGGAAACTGCAGCGGAGAAAATTGACTCCAGGGTTGTCGTTGAAGTGGTAGGCAGCAATACCTCCATGTTGCCATCTGAGGTCGCGCAAGCAATCACTGAGGCAACACTCCAGGCTCTCGACAATGCAATCCAGCATTCCCGGGCTAAGCAAATCAAACTGCTTTTGTCATCCGATGGAAAGGGTCTGAGGTTTGTTGTTGAAGACGATGGGATTGGCTTTAGACCGGAACGTATCTCCAAAGACCGCATCGGTATAAACACCTCGATTCTGTTTCGCATGAGATTTATTGGTGGAGAAGCAATAGTTGACAGTTCCCCCGGTCAAGGGACCAGCGTGACTTTGAGGTGGCCAAATGATTAGCCTTAACCGCTCATCACTGGCGCTAATTGGTTTCGCATTCTGCTTTTACCACGGACTTTTGGGTATTTTTAGTCTCAGTGAATACCAGAATCAAACCTCGGTATTGATCTCAATTGCCCTTTATTTTTTGACACTTTTCTTGTTGATGTTTGATAGGCGCGGCATTCGAATGCATCGATTATCGGCGATTGTTGCATTGATCACGGTAGTTGCAGTATCGCAATTGGTTTATGCCTCCCTAGATCAAGTCAAAGAGGGAAGTTACACAACTTGGCACATCGTTGCCCTGAGTGCGTTATTGGGTGTGGTTGCCATTCGCCAATATCCGGCTATCGCCTGGGCTGGGTTCTTCCTGCTTGCTTATCAATTACTAGCGTGGGGTGGTCTGCAAGTGGCGTTCAGTACCGGTCTTATTGGTGGACTTGTTTTGGTTGCGGTGTCACAGGCGGCATACTGGGCAATAGTTTCGAGTGCAAAAGAAGCAGTTGAATTTCAAATAAGAGCTGTGGAAATTGACTCAGCAGTGGCAGTTGCTTCAGCAGCTCACCTGACAAAGATGCAGAGATTGCAAGAAACCCTGAATACAGCGCTGCCCCTTCTGGAAAAAATACAAGGTCAACACGGTGAATTATCAGCAGAAGATAAACGTGAGGCGACCCTTTTAGAGGCAGAGCTGAGAGATCAAATTCGCGGCCGTTCACTGTTGTCTTCCGAAGTTGTAAACGCGACTCGCGCCGCAAGAGCGAGGGGCGTGGAAGTCCAGCTGCTAGATGATGGTGGGTTAGATGACTTGAGTTCCACAGAGCGCGAAAGATATCTGACTGAGATCAGCGAGAGACTTGCGAAGGTCAGTGCGGGGAAAGTTGTAATAAGGGCTTCGCAAGGCGATGGTTGGCGAGTGACAATGGCTGCGATTCAGAAAGACAGTGATCGACCAGATCTATTTATTCGCTTATAAAAAGGCGACCTAAGTCGCCTAATTTCCCCGCAGGTTCCGCAACCCTTCTTCGCGTTTCGAACCTGTCTTAACAAAACCACAATGATGAGTGAGTGTCAGGAGCTTTTTGATGGCTTTTTGGGGGACGGCTAGCGACGCAACTCGCCTTCCCATTCTGTGCCTAGCTGTCCTCGAAGTCCAACTCTGCCTCTTTGCCAGGCAGACTTTTGCTGGCTAACTCTCCGTTCTTCGCTAGTTAGAAGTGCGTGAACTATGGCAATGGCTGCTGCCTCCTCATCCGGCGTGGCGCCGTGCACTTTTGCTAGCTGCGCAAGCTCTTCCAAAGTCAGTTTTTTCATCAGAGAGGAATATTTCCATGCTTTTTAGGTGGCAGGCTCGCACGCTTTGACTTCAGAGCTCGCAGTGATTTGGCGATTGCAGACCTGGTGGCAGCGGGTTCGATAACTCCGTCTAGCTCACCACGCTCGGCGGCCAGGAATGGACTTGCAACGTTGTAGGTGTATTCACGGGCTAGTCGATCGCGCACCTTGGATATGTCTTCACCCTTTTCCTCTGCCTGCTTTATCTGATCTCGGAACAAAATGTTCACAGCACCCTGCCCGCCCATCACCGCTATCTCGGCGGTTGGCCACGCCAGGTTGATGTCTGCTCCAAGTTGCTTAGAACCCATGACGATGTAGGCACCACCATACGCTTTACGGGTAATGACAGTGATAAGCGGCACTGTGGCCTCCGCGTATGCATATAGCAACTTAGCTCCGCGGCGAATTACACCAGCCCACTCCTGATCGGTTCCAGGTAGGTAGCCGGGAACATCAACGAGGGTGATGATTGGAATAGAAAAGGCATCACAGAATCTCACGAATCGAGCAGCCTTCTCGCCAGCATCAATGTTGAGCGTTCCAGCCATCTGCAGTGGTTGGCTGGCAACTACTCCGACAGACTGGCCGTCAACTCGGGCGAATCCGATGATTATGTTGGGAGCAAAGAGCGGTTGGATTTCTAAGAATTCACCACCATCCACAACAGTCTCGATGACGGTGTGCATATCGTAGGGCTGATTTGGACTATCAGGAATCAAAGTATTCAGCTTCTGGTCTGACTCAGTAATTTCCATCTCTGAATCTGATTGGAAACGAATCGGATCTGAAAGGTTGTTTTCCGGCAGGTAGCCAACCAAGGCCTGCACAAAGTCGATTGCGTCTTCCTCATCAGATGCTAGGTAGTGCGCCACCCCTGAAGTCTCGTTGTGTGCCCGTGCTCCACCAAGCTCTTCCATTCCTACGTCTTCGCCGGTAACAGTCTTTATAACGTCGGGCCCGGTAACAAACATGTTTGAAGTCTTATCAACCATGATTACAAAGTCCGTTAGGGCAGGGGAGTAAACAGCTCCACCAGCTGCCGGACCCATGATGATGGAAATTTGCGGAATCACTCCCGAAGCGTGGGTATTTAAACGAAAAATCTCACCATACTTACCAAGTGCAATTACGCCCTCTTGAATACGTGCGCCACCCGAATCTAGAATTCCAATTAATGGAACACCATTCTTAATGGCGTGCTCCATAATTTTGATGATTTTGTTGCCGGCTGCTTCACCGAGTGAGCCACCAAAAATAGTGAAGTCTTGTGAGTAGACGGCAACTTGTCTGCCGTGAATTGTTCCAAAACCAGTAACCACTGAGTCGCCGTAGGGACGTTTGGCTTCCATGCCAAACGC
This sequence comes from uncultured Aquiluna sp., assembly GCA_964614615.1. GTDB lineage: Bacteria > Actinomycetota > Actinomycetes > Actinomycetales > Microbacteriaceae > Aquiluna. Next base: position 18,193 of record CAZTLT010000009.1, read on the forward strand.
ATTGGAGCGGTGCCTTACGAATTCATCAATTTCAACAAAGGAACCAGAATCCAGCAGCATGTCAATGCGCTCGCGGGCAGTCTTTTTCCCCTTAGCGTGCTGCTTTTCGATGGCGGCTTCGCCTGCGGCGTGAACGGCTTCGTGGTAGCGGTGCTTTAGATCCTCGAGCTTGCCGGCGGTGGTGCTTAGGTCTGGTTTGTCGCTCATGGGCTCCTCACTTGCCCTCCTACTTTATTGGGACCAGTTGGCTGAAAATTGCACATCTACCACAAAGCGAATGCAAAATCGTTGCGGAAATCTACAATGAAGCCTTTTCCAATAGGGTTTTGCCATGGAACTTCCCAAGGCTAGAGCGGTTTTGC
>CAZTLT010000010.1:0-4118 GCA_964614615.1 uncultured Aquiluna sp.
CGAAGAACACAAACTGGAGGAAAAGGCTAAGGCTGCGGTTTTACTCGTGAGAGTAAATCCGGCTGATCTGAAAGAAGATCCAGCTAAGGCGTCTTGGAGTTACGACGGCATCGTCGCCTATTCCAAGATCTGTACTCACGTGGGCTGTCCAGTTGCACTTTATGAACAGCACACGCACCATCTGCTTTGCCCGTGCCACCAGTCAACTTTTGACTTGGCAGATCACTGCAAGGTTATTTTTGGACCAGCGTCTCGCCCACTCCCCCAATTGCCAATCACAGTTGATGATGAGGGTTACTTGGTTGCACAAAGCGACTTCCTGGAGCCCGTTGGTCCATCGTTCTGGGACATGAGGAAATAGAAAATGACTTCTACTACTGAGCCAAAAACAGTTCTTGGTAAAGCTGCCAACTACATCGATGAGCGACTTACCGTCGGAACGGTTCTGAAGAATTTTGGTCGCAAGGTCTTTCCTGATCACTGGAGCTTCATGCTTGGTGAAGTGGCAATGTACTCATTTGTCATTCTGATCATTTCTGGAACTTTCTTGACTTTCTTCTTCCAGCCTTCGATGGCACACACCTACTACGACGGAAGCTACGCGCCGTTGAAGGGTGCGGAAATGACGGTGGCTTACGCGTCCTCGCTGGATATCAGCTTTGACATTCGCGGTGGGCTACTTATGCGACAGATTCACCACTGGGCTGCTCTGGTATTCGTTGCCGCTGCCGGTCTTCACATGCTTCGTGTTTTCTTCACCGGTGCCTTCCGCAAACCGCGTGAGCTGAACTGGGTGGTTGGATTCCTGCTATTCATACTTGGTATGGCAGCAGGCTTTACTGGCTACTCCCTACCAGATGACCTGCTATCAGGTAATGGTCTGCGCATCATCGATGGCATGATCAAGGGTGTACCAGTTATTGGTCCCGCAATCTCTGCAGGATTGTTCGGCGGAGAATTCCCTGGCACTGAGGTTATTGCTCGTCTCTACAGCCTGCACATCATGATTATTCCGGCCTTGATTATCGCTCTGCTGGCCCTGCACTTGATGATGGTAGTTGTTCACAAACACACCCACTATCCAGGCCCAGGCCGCAGTGATTCAAACGTGGTCGGTTATCCTCTAATGCCCGTTTACGTTGCCAAGGCCGGTGGGTTCTTCTTCCTTGTTTTTGGTGTGATTGCGGCAATCTCTGCCACATTTACAATCAATCCGATTTGGAACTACGGTCCATACGACCCATCTCCGGTATCGGCAGGTACCCAGCCCGACTGGTACATCGGCTGGCTGGATGGCGCCCTGCGTTTGGCTCCTGGCCACCTTGACGTTGCAATCTTTGGCTATGTAATTCCAATGGGCGTGATGCTTCCAATCATTGTTTCTTTGGTCTTCTTGGCCTTGGTTGCCGCTTACCCATTCATTGAAGCTTGGGTTACCGGAGACAAGCGCGAGCACCACGTGCTGGATCGTCCAAGAAACGCTCCGACTAGAACGGCTATCGGTGCTGCCGGAGTTACCTTCTACGCCATCCTCTGGGCGGGTGCTTCAACGGACCTAATCGCAATCTTCTTCCAAATGTCACTGAACCACGTTCTGACCGCGATGCAGATCATGCTGATTCTTGGTCCAATTCTCGCTTACTGGATCACCAAGAGAACTTGCTTGTCGCTTCAGCGTAAGGATCGCGAGATTGTCCTGCATGGCCGCGAGACTGGTCGAGTAGTTCGCTTGCCGCACGGTGAATACATCGAAGTGCACGAGCCAGTCGATAAGTATGAACTATGGAAGCTGGTGGACTTCAAGGACTACGAGCCGATCATGCCAAGACCAAATGAGAAGGGCAAGATTACACTCGGCACCAAGATTCGTGCTGCACTTTCGAGAATCTACTTCGAGGATCGCATTGCTCCGGTATCTAAGGCTGAATACGAGCTTGCTCACGCAGAGCACTCCCCTGCCATAGAGGAGAAACCAAAACGCAAGCCAAAGGCTCTCAAGAGCAAGCGATAATTAGTGATAAATGATCAAGCCCCGGAGAAATCTGGGGCTTTTTCAATTCCAGTTAAAACACAAGCTCTTGTGCGGCAATTGCTTGCGCCTTGCGACCTGGAAGTTGATAGGACATAAAGTTGGTATTTTGCTCATCAATAACTCTGGGGGCATCGACCACTAATCCATCCCATTCAAAGCTGACGGCGGTGTGTGCGTCCTGAATGAGAGTGACGTCATAACCAAGGTCAAGCGCAGAGTGGATCGTGTGACGGACACAATTGTTGGATTCCGCTCCGCATACCAAGATGTGACCAACGCCAATCCCCTGCAGGACTTCGTGCAAATTGGTTTCAATGAAAGAGCTGCGATAGTGCTTGCCGATGCTTTGCTCGCCAGGTTTTGGGGTGAGCTCAGAAACAATCTGCCAACCCAGACTCCCCTCAACTATGTCTTGATCCGAATGTTGAATCCAAATAACTGGCACCGAGGCAGACCTAGCCTTACTCACGGCCTCTACCATCTTTGCTACCTTCTGATCTCGCTGATAGCAGTCCTGGAGGATTACGTTCTGCGCATCTATCACGATGAGGGCTGATTGATTACTGGGTAAGGTGGTCACCCCTAAAGGCTAGCGTCTTAGTTACTGCTTTAGAGAACTAAACCCCTCACTGGGAGGGGTTTAGTTTGGTGGAGATGCCGGGAATTGAACCCGGGTCCACTACAGAGAACGAGACTCTTCTACGGGTGTAGCTCTCTAGGGCGTTCTACTTGGCTGCGGAATTTGTCGAGAGCAACTACGCCGACCAGCCCAGTTAGTGAAAATGTCCCGCTCTGGCCACCAACCAACCAGAGAAGCAAGATTTCTAGATGACGCCTGTTACTGGGACGAAATCAAACCCAGGCAGACGGATTTCGGGGCTAGCTTAAGCAGCTAGGGCGAAATCGGCGCGCTTTGTATTGGCACCTATAAGTTACACAGAGCGTTTACGAGATAACTGTGCATCCTCGACCCGCTTCTTTCCCGCAAGCTTTGCAGTGTCGAAACCGATCATCCCCTTGTTTAGTTTTCTATTTACTTACCCAGTGGGCAGCAAAGAAGGATAGCACCAAACTCTGAGTTTTTGTTGTGACTAGTGGGCGTGGGCGAAGCGATCGTATTCGAACACGAATCCGACCACACCAACCAGGGCAAACGGCGCTGCCACGATGAATAGCCACCAACCAACCGCAAGACCCGCAAAAGCGACTGCCGCAGCGGCACCAATCATAAATGGCCACCAAGACCAGGGGCTGAAGAATCCAACCTCACCAGCGCCATCTTCGATGTTGGCGTCCAATCGGTCCTCTGGAAGAGGAGCTGTTCGACGCATACCGCTATAAAGATAGAAGGCGATAAAGATTGCCAAGATCACAAGCAACGCCATAGCTGCTGTCCCGATTGGTTCCACCGCTCCCTGGTCGATGTATGTCCAAACGGCATAAGCAATGTCGGCCAATGTGAAATAGCCGGCCATCACCAGCAGAATGACAATGTTCGTTCTCATTAGATTCGACCCTCTTCGCGGTAGGCAGCCTTAGCTTCAGGCGCTGCAAATTCTGGGTGATTCAAATCAAACGCCGGCGACTCCGAGCGGATTCGAGGGATTGAGTGGAAGTTGTGGCGTGGGAATGGTGACTCGGTAGCCCACTCCAAAGATCTTCCGTAGCCCCATGGGTCCTTCAGCTCGACCTTGGCTCCGTGTCGGTAGGTGATCCAGACATTCCAGAAGAACGGAATCATAGAAAGTGCCAGCAGGACGGCACCCAGCGTGGAAATTATGTTTAGTTCGGTAAATCCATCCTCTGGCAGGTAGGTCGCATAGCGTCTAGGCATACCCATCACGCCCAGCCAGTGCTGAACTAGGAAGGTGGTGTGGAAACCGATAAACAAGATCCAGAAATGGATGTGCCCTAGTCGCTCGTTGAGCATCTTTCCGGTGAACTTTGGCCACCAGAAGTAGAAGCCCGCGAACATGGCAAAGACAACGGTTCCAAATACTACGTAGTGGAAGTGAGCCACTACAAAGTAGGTGTCTGAAAGGTGGAAATCAAGTGCCGGTGAGGCCAGTATCACACCCGTAAGTCC
>CAZTLT010000010.1:4128-18484 GCA_964614615.1 uncultured Aquiluna sp.
ACCGAACACGAAGCTGACCAAGAAACCAAGGGCAAAAACCATGGGAGTTTCGAAAGTTATCGAGCCTCGCCACATCGTGCCTATCCAATTGAAAATCTTTACACCGGTTGGAACCGCAATCAACATCGTCGTGAAAGCGAAGAACGGCAGTAATACCTGTCCTGTCACATACATGTGGTGAGCCCAAACGGTCATTGAGAGGGCTGCAATCGCAATCGTTGCATAAACCAAAGTCTTGTAACCAAAGATTGGCTTACGGCTGAATACGGGGAAGATCTCGGAGACAATGCCAAAGAATGGAAGCGCCAAGATGTAAACCTCTGGATGGCCAAAGAACCAGAACAGGTGTTGCCAAAGCATCGCACCGCCGTTTTCTGGATCAAAAATGTGAGCGCCAAATCTTCTATCTGCGCCAAGTGCGAACAGCGCAGCGGCAAGTGGCGGGAAGCACATGATCACCAAAATGGAGGTCACCAGAGTGTTCCATGTGAAAATCGGCATGCGCCACATCGTCATACCGGGAGCGCGCATGGTGATGATGGTGGTGATGAAGTTAACACCACCAAGGATGGTTCCAAAACCACTAAGGGCTAGACCGAATACCCACAAGTCTCCACCAATTCCTGGCGAGAAAGTCGTGTTGGATAGCGGCGCATAGGCAAACCAACCAAAAGATGCCGCTCCTTGCGGTGTGAAAAAGCCTGACACGGCGACAAATGAACCAAAGTTGAAAAACCAATATGCGATTGCATTTAGTCTTGGGAACGCGACGTCAGGCGATCCAATCTGAACCGGCATTAGCACGTTAGCAAAGCCCGCAAACAATGGAGTAGCAAACATCAAAAGCATGATGGTGCCATGCATAGTGAAAAGCTGGTTGTACTGCTCCTTGGTGGCAACTATGTCAAGTCCCGGCAGGGTTAGCTGAGCACGAATTACCAGCGCCATCACACCAGCGATCAAGAAATAGATAAACGAGGTGATTAGGTACAGGTAGCCAATCTTCTTGTGGTCGGTGGTGGTTAGCCAATCAACCAGAATCTCCCCCTTGCTTCGCTTTGGAGTAAAGGAGGTTGGGTTTGAGGTTTGAGTTATGGTCGCCACAATTAGCCTCTCTCCTCTGGATCGCCACCAGGAAGGTTTTGGTTTCTGTCATACTCAGTTGAAAGCTGTCCAACGTTTCCCTTGGCAGCCAAGCTTGCAAGATGTGAGTCGTACTCAACTTGCGACACAACCTTGACGTTGAAAAGCATCATTGAGTGGTACTCGCCACATAGCTCAGCGCACTTACCAACGTAGGTTCCCTCCTTGAGGGGCGTGAAGTACATGTAGTTGGTCTTTGCCGGGAACATGTCTTTCTTGTAGAGGAACTCGACCACCCAGAAGCTGTGAATCACATCTCTGGAAGTGAGGTCAATCTGTACAGACTTACCAACCGGCAGATACAAAGTTGGCAGTGTCTCCATGATGTTTTCTTCGGTTCCAGTGAACTGGGCCTGAATGCCGGAGTCGTAAACATTTGCATCGACGTAGTTGAAGTCCCAGCTCCACTGCTTTGCGATTACTTGAATCTCCACATCTGGGTTTTCAATCTTCGCTTCAATGGCTGCGGTGTCGCGGGCTGTGAAAGCAAAAAAGCCCAGAACCAAGATCAATGGAATCGCAGTAAACAGCGCCTCAATTGGCATGTTGTAACGAAGCTGCGGTGGCAGCCCTGTCTCACCTTTTCTTCGGCGATAGACAATCAACGCCCACGCCATAAGTCCCCAGGCGACAAGCCCGACCAGCAATAGCACGATCCAAGAGGTTGTCCAAAGGCCAATGATTCGATCGGTGTGGTTAGTGACGCCTGCTGAATCCGGCAAGAATCCTCGCTGCACCTCAGGGGTGCAACCGGCAAGAACGATGGCAGCCGAAGAGAAAAGGCTGACCAGAGCCAGTTTTCGACGCGGATTAGCCAAGTGCGATTCCTTATAAAAGTAGGTGTTACCCCATTTTACCCTGAAATCTGGCACAGGGTTTCAGATTTAGGGGCTTTAGCTAAAGGAGTCGCCGCAGGCGCAGGAGCCGCTGGCATTGGGGTTGTCAATGGTGAAACCCTGCTTCTGAATGCTGTCTTCAAAGTCAATCGAGGCCCCATCTAGGTATGGAATGCTCATGGGGTCAACTACCACCTCTACCCCATCGAAATCGACAACCGCGTCGTTTTCCTCAAGAGTTTCGTCAAAGAAAAGTTGGTAAATCAGCCCCGAGCAGCCACCCGGTTGCACGGCAACGCGCAGTCGAAGATCATCTCGGCCCTCTGCTTGAAGCAGGTGGCGGACCTTGCTAACTGCGGTATCGGTGAGCTTCACACCGTGCGACATAACTTCAGCCATTTTTACCTCCGGAACTAGTTTAACTCTTTCTTGCTCATCAGATTCCCATGTAGCAAAAGCAGTGTCTCAGCTTGGATGGCTCGCTCAAGGGTAGGAAGATGCTGGCTCTCATTGGGGCTGTGAGCTCTGGAGTCGGGGTCTTCGACCCCGGTTACGAGAATTTCGGCCTCTGGAAAAGCCTGAGCAAAATGGGAAATGAAGGGTATGGAGCCGCCCACGCCGATGTCTACCGAGGGCTGGGGCCAGACCGCTGACAAAATTTCATGAGTTAGCTTGGAAGCCCAGCCGTTCTTTGCGAAATAACCTGGCCCCTGTTCAAAGTGTCCAAACTCAATTTTGGCCCCAAATGGAGCATGGCTAGTTAGATGATCGCGCAATAACTGAAGACCTCTGGCTGGATCCTCACTTGGCGCAAGCCTCAAAGAGACTCTTGCAGTTACTGCCGGTTGAGCAGTGTTGGATGAAACTGCCACCGATGGAAAATCCAGTCCAATTACGGTTACTGCAGGCTCGCCCCAAATCTGCTGAGTGATTGGTTTTGATCCAATCCGCTCAACACCAGCAAGTAAGCCTGATTCTTTTGCAAGCTCTTCTAGTGAGACATCAGGTCCGGCAGTTTTATCCGACTTCAAACCCGCAATTGCTACATCACCCTGATCATTCAAAAGGGTGGCAAGAAGTTTGATCATCGCAGACATTGCATCAGGCAGCGGTCCGCCATACATTCCAGAATGCAGTGCGTGATCCAAAGTTCGGACAGTGAAGGTTTGCGAGACAACACCGCGCAAGCTAGTGGTCAGAGCCGGCACATCCTTTGACCAATTACCGCTATCGGCAACCACTATTAGGTCTGCCTTTAGATCATTTAGATTGTCAGCTAGAAAATTCTGAAATGACTCAGACCCTGCTTCTTCTTCACCTTCAATAAATACGGTGACTCCGATTCTCAGATTTTCTGCGAGTTCCTTGAGGCCCCGAAGAGAGTAGATGTGAGTGATTATTCCCGCTTTATCATCTGCGGCACCGCGACCGTAGAGGCGATCTCCGCGGCGTAAAACTTCAAACGGTTCGCTCTCCCAGAGCTGTCTCTCACCCGGCGGCTGAACGTCGTGGTGCGCATAGAGCAATACGTGCGGGGCACCCTCTCCAGCTGCTCTCCTGGCCAAAACCGCCGGAGCTCCATTTTCGCCGGAAGGTTTTTTGGATCTGCGAACGTCCACAAAGTCAAAAAACTCGAGCGCCTTAAGTTCGGACGCCACGGCCTTAGCTGAGCGCTCTAGCTCGGATTGGTCAAAGGATGGCCAGGCAATTCCCGGAATCTTTACCAGCTCCCCCAGTTTCTGGATTGCCTGCTCAAAGTGCTGATTGGTCCAGCTCTTCGTCTTGGCGAGAAGATCTTGATTGAGGGAAATTTCACTGAAGGACATGCCAGTAATCTAGTGGCACAGTCATGAAAGGCGCGGATGTCAGAGCAAGGCCCAGTCACAGGAAAAGGCAAACCAACCCCTAGCAGGAAAGAACGTGAGAAGGCCCGCAAGAAGCCGTTGGTTGGAGACCGCTCCAAAGAGGCACGACAGTCTGAAAAAGAGAAAATACGAATTCAGCGCCAGCAAATTCGTGAGGGCATGATGGCCGGTGACGAGCGCTACCTAAGCGCCAGAGACAAGGGTCCGCAGCGTCGCTACGCCCGCGACCTGGTGGATGCCCGCTTCACCGCCGGCGAGCTGGTGCTCCCGATGCTATTCATAGTTGTCTTTATGACGTTCATAGATTCTTTCCTTTTGCAAGTAATTGCCCTTTTCGTAATGTGGGGACTGTTCGGAATCGTTGCCCTCGACGCGACTTTGGTTGGAAGATCCACAAAGAAAAAGGTGGCGGCCAAGTTTGGCCAGGAGAACCTCGAGCAGGGCATCGCTTGGTATGCAGCCATGCGTTCAATTCAAATGCGTTCGCTGCGGATACCTAAGCCGCAGGTTGCCAGATTCCAGAAACTCTAGGTAATCAAATGGAATTTCGATATTTAGGCAACTCTGGGCTAAAAGTCTCTGAGATCATCTACGGTAATTGGCTCACCCATGCCTCCCAAGTTGAGGACAAAAAGGCCATCAAGACCGTTCACGCAGCCCTGGAGGCTGGAATTACAACCTTTGACACAGCTGATGTCTACGCTAATCAAGCTGCCGAAGTGGTACTTGGTCAAGCACTGAGAAATCAACGCCGCGAGGGAATTGAGATTTTCACCAAGGTCTACTGGCCGGTTGCTGAAAAGGGGCCGAATGATGTTGGCCTTTCACGAAAGCATATTTTTGAGTCACTACACGGCTCATTGAAGAGGCTAAATACCGATTACATTGACCTCTACCAAGCGCACCGGTTCGACTTTGAAACCCCGCTCGAAGAAACAATGCAAGCTTTCGCAGACTTGGTGAGGCAAGGCAAGGTTCACTACATCGGTGTATCTGAATGGACTGCCGATCAAATAAAAGCCGGAAAGAAACTTGCCGATGCTCTTGGCTTTAGGTTGATTTCAAACCAACCGCAGTACTCAATGCTTTGGAGGGTTATTGAAGCGCAAGTTATTCCAACTTCAAAAGAGTTGGGTATCTCACAGATTGTCTGGTCGCCAATGGCGCAGGGTGTGTTGACTGGCAAGTATTTGCCCGGAGCTGCCATACCATCTGGCACACGCGCTGCAGATCCCACGGGGTCTGGGTTCATTGAGAAATTTATGTCTGAAGAGGTATTGACGAAAGTCCAGCGACTACTACCGCTAGCTCAAGAACTTGGTCTCGAGCCCGGTCAGCTAGCAATAGCTTGGGTGCTGCAAAACGAAAACGTTGCGGCAGCGATTGTCGGAGCGTCCAAACCTGAACAAATAACTGCCAACGCCAAGGCAACCGGTGTGAAAATTCCTGCAGAGATTATGCAGAAAATTGACGATATCTTGCACGGTTCGGTTATTACTGACCCAGCGCTGACCCAGTCTCCCCCTACTCGCCCCTAGCAAGCGCTTTTGCCCAGCTGGGGCCGAAGTAAACGAAGCCCGTGTAACCCTGAACCAGGTCTGCACCGAGCGCAAGCCGCTCCCTCACATCTGCAGCCGTTTCAATACCTCCAACGGAAATTACGACCTTGCCAGGTAGCGCTGCTCGAAGCAAACTCAATACTTCTTTTGCCCTGCTAGCAAGCGGTGGTCCCGAAAGCCCACCGGACTCTGAGAGATTTTCGAAAGGATCACTGGGCCTACTCACCGTAGTGTTGGTTGCAATAATTCCTGCCAAATCCAATTCGCTAATGAGTTTTGAGATCTCGAGCAGATCCTCATCGGAGGAATCTGGAGAAATTTTTACAAAAATTGGTTTACCTGAACTGCTTTCCCTAACAGCTTGAAGAATTGGTCGCAGAGCATTCACTTGTTGAAGGTCTCGCAAACCCGGAGTATTGGGGCTAGACACATTCACAGCAAGATAGTCCGCATAGGGTGAAAGTGCTTTGGCACAAAATGCATAGTCTTCTGCTGCTTGGCTAGCTTCTGTGAGTTTGTTTTTGCCAATGTTTGCTCCGATCACGGGCAAATCTGCGCTTTGCTCTCTCAGCTTTCTAAGCCTCTGAGCGACTACCTCTGCGCCATCGTTGTTGAAGCCCATTCGATTAACCAAGGCTCTGAGTTGAGGAATTCTAAATAGTCGAGGTTTGTCATTACCAGCCTGCGGCCTGGGAGTGACAGTACCAATTTCAACGTGCCCAAATCCCAATCGATAGAGTCCTCGCACTAACTTGGCGTTTTTGTCAAACCCCGCCGCCATCCCAATCCGATTCGCAAAGCTGATCCCAGCAATGTTTAGACTTTTCTCTTTCTTTGTCGTTGGAAGAATGCCCGCTATCAAAATTACAATTGCACCGAGGCGATGGGCGAACTCGGCATCCAGTCTGCGAAAGATGAGGTTGAAGGCTGCGCTATACATCAACCGCGCAACTCTTCGATTGCTTTGTTGAAGTCGTCGAGCGTATCCCAGGCTTGATAAACACTCGCAAATCTCATGTATGCGACCTGATCAAGTTGCTTCAGTGGCTCCAAGATTGCTAAACCAATTTCCTGAGCATCAATACTGGCCGCTCCTGTCGAGCGAAGGGTTTCCTCAACTTGTTGCGCCAGCAGAGCTAAATCAGCATCGGTTACTGGTCTGCCCTGACAGGCTTTTCTAACGCCAGCAACTACCTTGTCACGACTAAAGGGTTCGGTGGCTCCAGAACGCTTAGTGACCATTAGGGACGCGGTTTCAACAGTTGTGAAGCGTTTTTGACACTCAGGGCACTGTCGACGGCGACGAATAGAAGAGCCGTCGTCGCTGGTGCGCGAGTCGATGACCCTCGAGTCAGAGTGTCTACAAAATGGACAGTGCATTAGGACTTAAATCTAATGCGGACCGCATCGCCATGGCCCGGAAGACCTTCCGCTTTGGCAAAAATCTCCACTTCATCACTGATCTGCGCCAAGGCATCAGCGCTAAAACTAACCGTCTGCTGTGGCCGCAAAAAGCTATAGACACCCAGTCCAGCCGAGCGCTTGGCCTGGGAACCTGTAGGAAGAACGTGGTTAGACCCAGCGAGATAATCCCCCAAGCTAACCGGTGAGTGGTTACCGATAAAGATCGCACCAGCGTTCCGAATGAACTTGGCAATTTCTTGTGGGTCAATAGTTTGTATTTGCAGATGCTCAGCTGCATATTCATTGGCTATGGAAGCGGCCTGTTTGATGTCTTTGACTAGCACCAGGGCTGACTGCTTTCCAGCCAAAGCCTTCTCAATACGGGCGCGATTAGTTGCCAACGGTATTTGCGTTGCTAACTCAGCGTCGACAGCCTCCAGAATCTCCAAAGAGTCTGTCAGCAAGACTGCCGCCGCATTCTCGTCGTGCTCTGCCTGAGAAATTAGATCCGCGGCCAGCCAGACAGGGTTTGCCGAGGAGTCGGCGATAATCATGATTTCTGTGGGGCCAGCCTCAGAGTCAATTGCCACTTGCGAGCGAACCAGTTGTTTAGCAGTTGCAACATAGATGTTTCCCGGACCGGTAATAATCTGCACCTGATCCAAATCTAATTCAGGCACCCCATAGGCAAGCGCGGCAATTGCACTGGCACCGCCGATTGCATAAACATCCTCGACTTCTAAAAGAGCTGCGGTAGCAAGAACAGCAGGGTCTGGCAATCCACCATTGTTTTTTTGCGCCGGTGACATCACCACTATTCTCGGCACTTTTGCCACCTGGGCGGGCACAACATTCATTATCACGCTAGAGGGATAAACAGCTTTGCCACCTGGAACATAAACTCCTGCCGAGTCAACCGGCTTAAAATTCAGGCTAACTACACCGCCCTTGGTAACCTCGGCGATGATGCTTTCAGGCATTTGCCTTTCCGAAACCATTCGAACACGTCGAATAGATTCTTCGATTGCAGACCTGAGATTTGCATCTAAATGAGCAATTGCCTCCGTCAGGGCTGACTTTGGAACTTTGAAACTCGGAGGAACTACTCCATCGAAATTTTCTGCGTGCTTTTTTAACGCGCGAACACCATCGTTTCGCACCTCTGCGATAAGACTGCTCACTTTTTCCAGCACTGAGGAATCTTCAGAATTGGCCCTGGGCAGCATCTTTTGAACAGTTACCGGTCTAACATCGGCTTCCCAAATAACTCTGCGCACCATTACCTCGAAGAAGAGATTGATGCCCTAACCTTATCTAAGTAATGAGTAACCCTTCTGAAAACTTTGACCTTGCTGGTGAGGCGGCCCTAAAGGCCATATTTCGTAATCACGCTAGCGGTATAGCAATAGTCACTTCCCGCACTGCAGCCGGAGATCCGATTGGCTTCACAGCCTCGTCTGTCACATCTCTGGGCTCAAACCCTCCCCTGGTCTCTGTCAACATCGCACAAGGATCCTCGAGCTACCAACACCTGCAGATTGGAACCAAGGTCGCTCTCCACACCCTGGATGCCAAAACTTTGCACCTTGCCAAACGACTGGCAGGGCCAAAAGAGAATCGATTTGATGGCACCGAGGCAATTGGCCCATTCGGTTTGCCGGTATTGCAGGAGTGCCCTTCCATATTGATCGCGGAGGTCAAACACCGATTTGAGGTGGAGGCAAACGCTGTATTGGTGTTAGCTGCTGGTGAAGGAAAAGTTAATCGAATTCCGGAGCAGCCGTTGGTCTACTTCCAAAGAGCATGGCATGGCATCGGCGAAAAGCTCAGCGATAACTTCTAGGTGACCGCGTCAGGTCCTAGCAGCGCTTTCAGTTCACCAAATAAATCCTGACCGACTCTAACGCGCTGCGGCAACATGAAGTGGCTCGTCCCAGACGAAGCAGACAATTTCACTTGTACCTCTACCGGCCCAGGATGGGCTTCCAATATGTTCGCTAGCTGAGTCAATTTATCTCTGGTTGCCATGGCTTCTGTGAGGCTCAACTGGAGAATTCCGCCCCGATCACGACCTGGATCAATTGTCTCAATCGAAAAACCCTGCAGCACCACTTCTTCATCGCGTCTTGTAATTCGACCGCGAATTGTCACAGTTAGGTCTTCTACCAACAGTTCCCGATACTGCTGGTATGTCTTACCCATAAACATCACTGTGATTTCCCCAGAGAAATCTTCGAGGGTTATTTGAGCATATTGGTTGCCTGAAGAGCGAGCGATTCTGTGTTGTACTTGGGTGATCAACCCTGCGAGTGTGACTGTCTCTCCGTCATCCAATTCAGAGTCCCGCAGAGCTGCCGCTCCCATGTCGGAAAAGCGCATTAGCTCAGCTTCCATGCCGGCCAATGGGTGATCCGAAACGTACAAACCAAGCATTTCTCGCTCGTGTGCCAGAAGGTCTCGCTTTGTCCACTCCGGCAAATCAGGAATGGCAACAGTGGTTGAATCATCCTGCAATAGGTCCCCAAACAAGTCGACTTGACCGCTTGCCGCCTCGCGCTTGACAACGGCAACAGAGTCAATTGCCTCTTCGTGAATTGCATAAAGAGCCCGCCGTGAATGGCCCAATGAGTCAAAAGCGCCAGCCTTGATCAGTGACTCCACTACTCGCCTCGTGCAGGCTATTGCTGGAGCTCTGCGAAGGTAATCATCAAACGAGGTAAATTCTGGCTGCCTAGTTTGAACAATTGCATCAACCACGTTTTGACCAACGTTTCGGATAGCCGCCAAGCCAAAGCGAATGTCATCTCCAACTGCCGCAAAAACGTCAATTGACTGATTGATGTCAGGTGGCAAAACCCGAATACCCATTTTTCGACATTCGTTTAGGTAAACACCAAGCTTGTCCTTGGAGTCACCAACCGAAGTCAACAAGGCCGCCATGTACTCAGCTGGATAATTAGCCTTTAGATAGGCAGTCCAGTAGCTCAGCACTCCATAACCGGCCGAGTGAGCCTTATTGAAGGCATAATCTGCGAACGGTAACAAGGTGTCCCAGAGTGCTTTGATTGCTCCAGCCGAGAAGCCATTTGATTTCATACCGTTTGAGAAAACTTCAAATTGTTTTTCTAGTTCTTCAGGCTTCTTCTTGCCCATAGCTCTGCGAAGCAAATCTGCCTGCCCAAGTGAATAGCCAGCAACCTTTTGTGCCACAGCCATCACCTGCTCTTGATAAACAATCAGGCCATAGGTGGGGCCAAGAATTTCACGCAGTGGTTCGGTAAGTTCAGGATGAATGCCTTCTGGTTGCTGCTGGCCATTTTTGCGCTGAGCATAGTTTGTGTGGGAGTTCATTCCCATCGGGCCAGGGCGGTATAGGGCAATAACAGCAGAGATGTGCTCAAACTCTGTGGGCTTTAGCATTCTCAGTAACGAGCGCATGTTGTTGCCATCCAGCTGAAAGACGCCCAGTGTCTCCCCGCGCGAAAGAAGATCATAGGTCTTGCTATCGGCATTTAGGTCAAGCTCCTCGGGAACCACCTCGACTCCCCGGTTTTTTCTGATGTTACTCAGCGCATCGTCTATCACCGTGAGGTTTCGCAGGCCCAGAAAGTCCATCTTTAGAAGACCCAGCTCTTCACACGGCGGCTGATCAAACTGGGTGATTATCGTTGGGTCATCCTCACGCTTCATGATCGGAATGACCTCAAGCAGCGGCTTGGCAGACATAATTACTCCCGCAGCGTGGACGGAAGATTGGCGCTTCAGTGACTCAAGCCCCTTGGCAAGGTCAAAAACCTCTTTACTCTCCGGATCAGTGTCAATAATTTCTCTGAACTCTGCGGCCTCAGGGTAGCGATCGGATTCCTTGTTCATCACATCGTCCAGCGATACATCGCGTCCTAGCACCATCGGAGGCATGGCCTTGGTGAGTCGCTCCCCAACCGAGTATGGCTTTCCAAGGACGCGAGCTGCATCTTTGATTGCTTGCTTAGCCTTAATGGTTCCGAAGGTGACGATCTGAGCAACCCGATCATCGCCGTATTTATCTGTCACGTAACGAATAACTTCTGGACGACGGCGATCATCAAAGTCGACATCAATATCAGGCATTGACAGACGTTCTGGGTTTAGAAATCTTTCAAAGATCAGATCGTGCTCAAGCGGGTCAAGCTCAGTGATACCAAGGGCATAGGAGGCAAGTGATCCCGCAGCAGAGCCTCTACCAGGGCCAACCCGAATACCCTGCGAGCGAGCCCATGCAATGAAGTCAGCGACTACCAAAAAATACCCGGGGAACCCCATTTTGATTATTACTTGAATTTCATAATCGACTTGCTGGCGATGGCGCTCACTAAATCCAGCTGGGTAACGACGCTGCATACCCTTCCAGACCTCTTTTTCAAACCAGCCCGCTTCCGTCTCACCCTCTGGCACTGGGAATCGAGGCAACAGGTCTTGTTTTTCAAAGTCAATTTCGCATCGCTCGGCGATCAGCAAGGTGTTATCGGCAGCTTCCTCCAGCTCCGAAAAAACGCTTCTCATCTCTTGCGAAGTCTTCAGGTAATACTCTTGCGATTCAAATTTGAATCTTCTTGGATCATTCAGGTTGGTGCCCGTTTGGACGCAAAGCAGCGCTTCGTGAGCAGTGTGATCGGCCTTATCGACATAGTGAAGATCGTTGGTCGCAATAAGGGGCAGGGAAAGATCCTTTGCCAGTCTCAAAAGGTCATCGCGGACCCGCTTTTCGATGTCAAGAGAGTGGTCCATCACTTCCACGAAGAAATTGTCTTTGCCAAAAATCTCTCTAAACTCAGCAGCTGATTTGAGCGCCTCTTCGTATTGGCCAAGTCTCAGTCTTGTTTGGACTTCACCACCTGGGCAGCCGGTAGTGGCAATCAAATCTTTCGAATACTTGGCGAGTAGTTCTTTATCGATTCTTGGTCGAACATAGAAGCCAGACAGATAGCCTTCGCTACTGAGCCTAAAAAGATTGTTCATGCCCAGGTTGCTGGCAGCCCAGATTGTTAGGTGGGTATAAGCACCTCCACCGGAGACATCATCCTCTCCCCCATCAGCCCAGCGAACCTTCGATTTTTCCAGCCTTGAGCCGGGTGCCAGATAGGCTTCGATTCCAATGATTGGCTTTATGCCAGCGGCCTTTGATTGTTTCCAAAATTCATACGCGCCGTGAGTGTTTCCGTGATCGGTCATTGCAATCGCTGGCATTCCAAGGTTGGCAGCTTTTGTAACCAGCGGCTTGATGCGCGCCGCACCGTCCAGCATTGAATATTCAGTGTGGTTGTGCAGATGAACAAACGACTTATCTGACACAATCAACCCCTTGGCTAGGCAACAATGCTAAAGCCGGAATTCGGGATCGCGCAGCGCGTCGAGGGATTTGGCTAAATCGATTGGATATTCAGAGCTGAAATTGAGGCTTTCACCCGAGATTGGGTGCTGAAAACCCAAGGCAACCGCATGAAGCCATTGGCGCTCCAGCTGCAGCTTCTGGGCTATTTTGGGATCTGCCCCATACAGCAGGTCACCAACCAATGGATGTCGAAAGTGTGAGAAGTGAACACGTATTTGGTGGGTTCTACCGGTCTCTAGGCCAACTTGCATGAGGGCGGCAGTTGGCAATAGTTCTAGCGTCTCGTAGTGGGTGATAGCCCGCTTGCCAGCCTGCGAGATGGTGAACTTGTAGTCGTGCTTGGTGCTGCGTGCAATGGGAGTGTCGATAGTGCCGCTGGCAGGATCAGGGTGACCCTGCACCAAAGCATGGTAAGTCTTGCTCACAACTCGATCGCGAAAAGCTTGCTTCAACACTGAATAGGCGCGCTCACTCTTCGCCAGAACCATCAAGCCAGAAGTCCCGACATCTAGTCGTTGAACAATCCCCTGCCGCTCCTGAGCTCCTGAGGTCGAGAGTTGAATTCCCCGAGCCAGCAGCACCCCTGGCACAGAAGGTCCTTCGAATCCCAACGATGGATGGGAGACTACCCCCGCTGGTTTGTCAACAACGACAATGTCTTGATCTTGATAAACGATGCTCAATTCTGGAACATCCTCAGCGGTGACTTCCAAAACCTGAGCGGTTGACTCAAGGTCTACTTCAATCAGCTGTGACTCATCGAGCTTGGTCGCCTTATCAACCACTGCTCCATCAACCAACACTTTGCCGCTATCGATGAGCTCTGCTACCTGAGTTCTGCTAATTCCTAGCATCTTGGCCAGACCGGCATCCAGTCTCTCACCAACGCGTGCCTGTGGGACGGGTAACAATTTATTTGGCACGACCGCCACCAATTTCATCGCCCCGAAGGGTTAGCAATATCGCGAGTACAACCCCCGACACCAAAAAGGTGTCTGCCAAATTAAATATTGGGAAATTAAATGGGATCTGAATAAAGTCCACCACCCAGCCATTTAGAAACTGTGGGGGCTTGAAGGCTCGATCGATCAAATTACCAGCAGCTCCACCGAGGGCAAACCCAGCCACTACTGCCCAACTCATTGTTTTGACTCTCGGGCCATAGACAATCAGCAGTGTGCTGGCTGTGAATGAAATTAATGTGAGAATCCATGTTGCACCAAGACCGATTGAAAAGGCAGCGGCATTGTTATAGGCAAGTCGAAACTGCAGCAGCTCTCCGATTACTGGGATGCTTTGATTGGAGAGGTTTGCCTCAGCCCAGTACTTACTTAGCTGATCAATCGCGACAATTGAGATAGCAAGAATTGCAAAGACTGCTATCCGTTGGCGCTTAGTAGCGGTTGTCTTCACTCTCGGCAGTCTTTTCTGCCTGGGTTTCCTCATAGCTATAGCTGTAGCTGCGAATTTCTGTGTCAACTGGCTGTCCCAGCGGCTGGGGCTCGCGCTGATAGTAGTCATAGGAGACCTCTGCCTGAGCCGGCGCTGGCACTTCCTCATCAATCTTTAGGTAGGCCTCTTCGGTCAGAATTGACTCCAGTTGCGACTGGATGTAGTCACGCAGCTTCGCGCGATACTCAGCTTCAAAGCGCTTGAGATCCTGAATCGATTCCTCAACGGTGCGTCGATCGAGCTCCAATTGATTAAATACTTCTCTGGCCTGGGCTTCAGCATCGCGAACGATTCTGGCGGCCTGCTTCTGTGCATCGCGCACAATTTGCTCGCGCTTGATTCGACCCTCTTGGACGTGATCGGCATGCAGCTTTTGTGCCAGCTCGATAATTGAGCGGGAGGCGTCTGTTCCCTCCGGAGCGGCTGGATCAACAGCGGTTGGAAATGGGGTTACCGCTGGTGCTGCGTCCTGCGGCAGTGAAGACCGAAGCTTAAGCTCTTCGTTTTCACCCAGAATGCGTCGAAGCTCGACCACCACTTCATCTAGGTAGTCATCGACTTCGTCCTGGTCATAGCCCTCGCGAAACTTAGTTACCTGAAAACGCTTCGCCAGAATGTCCTCTGGGGTCAGAGCCATAATTCACCTTCCCTAGCCATCAAAACCTCCGCCTATGCTATTGCCCTCTAGAGGGACCTAGCAAAGCCTTGCAGGATAATCACGGCAAA
>CAZTLT010000011.1:0-900 GCA_964614615.1 uncultured Aquiluna sp.
GCAGGGTTGATGCCGTTATCTTCACCGGCGGCATCGGAGAGAATAACGCCGGCATTAGAGCGCGAATTTGTGCAGAGTTGAGCTCACTGGGAATTTCTGTGGCAACATCTGCCAATCAAGAGCAGAGTAAGCAGATTAGAAAGATTTCTGATGGTGAAGTAGCAGTCTTGGTAGTTCCAACTAACGAGGAACTTGAGATTGCACTTCAGGCAGCAAAGTTGATATAGGAGAGAAATGAATAGCTGGGATATCGGCCAAGACGTTGCAGGTTACGTGTGGAAAGTTGATAATCCACGCGCCCAAGTGCTGCTGCAGCATGGATATGGCGAATATGCCCAGCGCTATGTCGAGTATTACAGCCAGCTCATTCCGAAGCTAAATCAAAACGGCCTGGACGTTTATGCAATTGATTTACCCGGCCACGGCAACACCAAGGGAACGCGTGGCTTGGTTGATCTAACAAAAGCCGTGGAGCTTCACCTGCAGGCCAGGGCAAAACTTCCCTCCGACATTCCAACCGTGTTGTTTGGTCACTCACTTGGCGGTCTGATTACCGCCGGCAGCATCACCAAAGACCGAGCAAATGTGGTGGCGGTGATTCTGAGCTCTTCTGCCATGCAGGCTCCATCAAAACTCTGGGAGCGAGTGCTGGGAAAGGTTTCAGCCGCATTGGCACCCGCCGCCCCAATGCCCCTACCCAGACCCGGCATGGAGGCGCTAACTCGGGATAAGGACCTACTGAATCGATTCCTCTCCGACCCAATGATGTATCAGGGGAAGCCGCAAAACCTGGTTGCCAAGACGGTCCTGCAGGTCTCCGATGAGGTCTGGAGCAAGGTCTCCGACTGGAAGGTGCCGACCCTGATTTTCCACGGCAATAAGGACACCTCGACCAGCCAC
>CAZTLT010000011.1:910-16732 GCA_964614615.1 uncultured Aquiluna sp.
AGGCCCTGCACGAGAAGATTGCCAGCCCCGATCGCAAACTTCTGATCTACCCGGGCGGCTACCACGAACTGCTCAACGACCTCAATCACCAAGAGGTGGAGCGGGATGTCTTTGGCTGGCTGCTGGCCAGGGTCTAGAAATAACCCGTAACAATTTGACTTTCTGGCCGGCTGGCTCCAAAATTTATCCCAATGAGTACTCAAGCAGTCGAGATTCGCGCCCTAGCTGGCGCTATGTTCTCCTGCTCGATGTGCATGCGAATGTGCCGCTAATCAACTTCGCTTACTGATTAGCAAAACGGCACCAGCACCCCAACAAACGCACGTGATTCGTGCATCAAAAATTCGCATACACAAACTAAGGACTCAAAATGACAACAACCGCAGTAAAAACCACCGAAGCCAAGGGATTTGCCCTCTATATCGGAATTTCTGAATCTGACGCTGAGGCTGCCGGCCTGAGCCTGGCTGAAATTGCCCAGGAGCTAAAGAACAAGCTGGCTGAGCTGATTCCAGGCAAAGAAAACGAAACCTATGCGGCGCTCGCCATCGCACCTAAGTCTGTCCAGGGCAGAAACCTGCAGCTGACTCGACTTGCGCTGGGTGAACCAAAGGCAACCGCTCAGGCAAAGCCGCAGGCCGATGAAGAAACTCCGGCCAAGGGAGTAGTGGTTGATCTTTCCCGCAGACGGCTCTACGTCGATGGTAGAAACGCAGAACTAACCTGCAAGGAATTCGAACTACTGGCATACCTGATCGAAAACGAAGGGCGCAATGTTTCTAGAAGTGAGATTGCGTCAATTTCAGACAGATGCGGTGAACCAACTCCAAATGATCGAACAATCGATGTGCACGTCAGAAGACTGCGCTCAAAGATTGCAGGTTATGAGGACATCGTTCGGACGGCACGCGGAACCGGCTATCGCTTTGATCGCCACCCGGACGTCTTGATTGAGCTCTAGCGTTTAGCAACCAAAGCCGCCCCCAGCATGGTCAGCGCAATGCCAAGCAGTGTGCTGATGGTTACTGGGTGCGGAGCAATTGGAACGAAGATGTCTAGTAGGACCGAGCCTGTTAGTTGACCAACCAGCATCGAGATTCCCATGCTCAGTGCCCCAATTCTTGGCAGGACTAAAACCTGCATGAAGATATAGATGACGCCAACCACTCCACCTAAATAGAGCAGTGGATTGGCTGGCCAGCTGGTTGGGATTTGAAAACCTTCGAGAATAATTAGAGCAATCGCAATAAATGTTGTGCCAGCTAGAAAGTTAAAGAAGGTAGGAACGGCAGGGGACTCAGCAAGTTTTCCAAACTTGCCATTCATGGCTTGCTGAAAACCGATTCCAATGCCAGCAACAAATGGCAGGGCAATTAGGGGGCTTGGAACTTGGGACCCAATGTCACTTGCGATAATCAGGCCAGTAATGGCAACCAAAATCCCCGCAACGCGCTTTAGGCCAATTGCTCTTTTGGTGAGTCCAAGTAATCCATAGCCATCTAGCACCAATGCTGCGATTGCCGAACCCGAAACAAGTCCAATGGAAAAAAGCGCAATTCCTATCACTCCAGCGACCACGCCCTGCATGATCACAAAAAACCCACCCAGGCTTCCGGCAAAAACAAAAAACCAGGGGATCTCTTTGCTTGATAACTTTTTCAGGGAACTACTGAGAGCAGCTCGATTTTTCTTTAGTGAAAATGTAAAGAAACCAATAATTATTAGACCGACGGAAAAAGAAACCAGGGCTGCAAAGACCCCACTACCAATTTCTTGACCCAGTCCCGAGTTTGCTCTTGCTTGAATTGCCATCAGACTGCCGCCGATGACCGCAGCCACAATTGCTGGGAGTTTCCTTCGATGCGGCACCTAACGAGCCTAGGGCAGATAGATTGGTTGTGAGTTTGAGAAAGGCCGCTATGTCACCAAAGTCTCTTTACCGCCTATTTGCAGTTGGCGAAGCCATCACCTGGGCTCTGCTACTTTCTGCATTGCTACTTCGGGTTGTTGCTGAGAATTTGGCAATTGGCGTGACAATCGCCGGAACAATTCACGGCGCAATGTTTTTGAGCTACTGCACAACTGCAGTCTTGGTTGGCATCAACCAGCGCTGGAGAATTGGAAAGATTGCAGCTGCAGTCAGCTTGGCGATTGTTCCTTTCGCGACAGTTCCATTCGATAGAAGTCTTTTGAAAAAAGGCCAGCTAGAAGGAGCGTGGCGAACCCAGCCCTCGGATCACCCGTCCGACAAAACTCTTATTGATCGGCTGTTCCGTTGGTTCATCGCTCGGCCGTTTGTCTTGATAGTGGTTTTGGCGCTGGCGGTTGCTGCCCTGTTTAGCTTTTTGCTTTTCCTTGGGCCTCCCACCGAATGGTTTGATTAGGCAACTGATTCAGTAGTTCAGGAAGCTTTACTCAACGATTAACGCACTTTTTGCCCACTCGATTGGTGCTTTTGCTCTTCATTAGCGAGAATGGAGGGACAAAGGAGTGCAATCGTGTCAGGAATTCCAAACCACGACCCGGCCGGCTGGCGTAAAGCCCCGGCCAGTTACCAACCCCTTGATCCAATTCGAGTCCAAGACCTACTCGCTCAGGAGTGGGAGCGCTTTCTAGCCACCTATCCAAAATCTGGCGAGCACAACACCAGAGCGAAGCGGTCGCTGCCGCTGGGTGTGACCTCCAGCTTCCAGCATTGGGATCCATACCCAATCACCATCGTCAGCGCCAAGGGCGCCTACGCCACCGACGTCGATGGTCGCAAGCTGCTGGATCTTTCCATGGGCTTTGGTGCAATGCTGGCTGGTCACCTAAATCCAAAGATCGTAAAAGCAGTCAAGAAGGCACTTAGAAAAACCGGCACTTTGTTTGTTACTCCAGCGGTAATTTCAACTGAAGCTGCCGAGCGATTCCAAAAGCGTTTTGGTCTAGACATGCTGCGTTTCACCAACTCTGGAACAGAGTCAACGATGTATGCAATTCGCATCGCTAAAGCTGTTACCAGAAAAAAGGGAATCATCAAGATTGAGGGCGGATACCATGGCGGATACGACCCACTGCAGGTTTCCGTAAAGCCAAAGCTCGAAGTTGTTGGTACTGTCGACAACCCGATTCCATACATTCCATTTGAGGTCGAAGCCGGTGAGATTTACACGGTTTCTTATAACGACATTGCCCGATTAGAAGAAATTCTAAAAAACCACGGCAACACAATTGCAGCGCTGATGATGGAGCCAATTATTGAAAATCTTTCAATAATTCTTCCTGACGAGGGCTACCTAAAGCGCGTAAGAGAGTTGTGTGATCAGTATGGTGTTGCACTCATCTTCGATGAGGTTAAGACGGGTCTAACCGCTGGTGTTGCTGGGGCGGCAAAGCGAGTTGGAGTTGAGCCAGACTTGGTCTGCCTAGCAAAGAGCATTGGTGGCGGACTACCTGTTGCAGCCTTTGGTGGAAAAAAGAAATACATGGATGCCGTTGTGGATGGTCGCATGCCACACTTTGGAACATACAACGGAAACCCACTGGTGGTTGCCGCTGCTATTGCCATGGATGAGATTGCAACCGACGAAGAGATAGCGCGAGCCGAGAAGGTAAATATCGACACCCTCAAGAAGCTAGACACCATCATTGAGCGCTACCAACTCCCAGCTCACACCGTTGGGTTTGGTGTGAAGGGTGCAGTGATTTGGAATCCAAAGCCTGTTCGCAACTACCGCGACTTCAAAGCCAATGACTTTGAGGCTGCCGAACTTTCTTGGCTGTGGGGCATCAACCGCGGTGCCATTACACCGCCAGGACTAGACGAGCAGTGGCTGGTGTCCTTTGCCCACAAGGAAAAGGACATGGCGATCCTGGTTGACGCTTTTGAAGAGCTTGGTAAGGCGCTTCGGTCTTAGTCTTCGCGCTTGGCAATAGCGGTGAGATCACCGAGCGCAGCGTTGAATTCCTCTTCGCTCATTAGCTTGAGATCCAATACTGCTTGTCGCACGGAGCAATTGTTTTGCTGGGCGTAACGAGCGACCTTAGTGGCATTCTCATAGCCGATTTGTGGACTGAGCACGGTAACAAGTCCAATTGAGTTCTCAACGCTTTGCTTAAGCAGTTCAGTATTGGCAGTAATGCCATCAACACAGTTTTTAGTGAAAGTGGCGAAGCCATTTCTGAGATAGGTGATGCTCATAATGATGGATCTGGCCATGATTGGCTCAAAGGCATTTAGCTGTAGCTGACCACCTTCAGCCGCCAAAGTAACAGTCAGGTCGTTACCAATAACGGTGAAGGCTATTTGATTGATTACCTCCGGGATCACCGGGTTTACCTTGCCAGGCATAATCGACGAACCAGCCTGCTGCTCTGGAAGGTTAATTTCATTCAGTCCAGCTCGCGGACCAGAGCTTAGAAGACGCAAGTCATTCGCAATTTTGGATTGCCGAACAGCGATTCTCTTCAGAGTTGAAGAAAAACTAATCAAGACTCCAGCAGATTGAGTTGCTTCCACTAAATCATCTGGCGAAACCAACTTCTTTCCCACCAAGCTTGAAAGCTCAGCCACAACTTCATCGGTATAGCCCTTTGGGGTATTGAGCTCTGTGCCAACCGCTGTTCCACCAAGATTTACCTCGGACAGCAGCGGCAGAAGTTCATTTAGTCGCAGAATGTCATTGTTGGTTGAAACGGCAAACGCTTGAAACTCTTGGCCCAGGGTAATTGGAACAGCATCCTGCAGCTGAGTTCTTGCCATTTTCAAAATTGAAGAAAACTCATCCGCTTTTCGCTGGTAGGAGTCTCTGAGTTGCTTCATGGACTCGGCTAAAAGCTCGAGTTCAAAAATAAGTGCGATTCGAAAAGCTGTTGGGTAAACGTCGTTGGTTGACTGCGAGCGGTTTACATCATTCAGCGGATGGATGAATTCATATTCGCCTGGCTTTTTGCCCATCAGCTGCAGTGCGCGATTGGCAATCACTTCGTTGGCATTCATGTTGGTGCTGGTTCCTGCACCTCCCTGGATAGCATCGACCACAAAGTGCTGATCGAGCTTTCCCTCCACGATTTCTTGGCAGGCCAGCTCGATGTATTTGGCCTTGTCGGCTTCTAGTCCGCCAATTCGTGCATTCACCCTTGCCGCCGCCTGCTTCACCAGCCCAATTGCTTTGATTAGGTTTCGGTAGTGCCCAATTGGAACACCAGAGATGGGGAAATTAGATAAGGCTCTGGCGGTGTGGATGCCCCATAGTGAATCTTGGGCAATTTCCAGCTCGCCAATCAGATCATGCTCTATGCGCAATTATTCGTCCTTGAACGTTCTATATAAGGGTAGGGGATAACTTCCAAGTCGTTGAACCAGCTAGGTTCAGCCTCTCTAGAGCCTTATGAACTTGATTGCAATTGGGATTTTGTAGAACTCGCCCTGGCCAGCCTTGAAGGCGGCAATCACACGGAAAACCACCCAAACAATCGGCAGTGCCCATAAAAACAGCAACCCTACGATTGAGATAGCCAGCACCACCGCTGCAATCAAGATTGTGATTCCAAAGTTCAATGACTCTTTGGCGTGATGAGAGACAAAAGGCCCCTTGTCGCGCAGCAGGAAGTAACCGATCAGCGGGGCAAAAAACTCGAAGGGAATAGCTAAAAGGTGCAGCGCGACTGCCCAGAGTTTTTCGCTTTCGGGGGACATTTTCTCGCTGGCATAAGGATTTGTGCTCATAACTTCAGATTACTCGCAATGCCAATTGGCCACTTAGCGCGTTAGAACAATCACAGCCAACACTAAGAAAGCTATGGCCAGGACCCGGTTTACCTGCTGGAATCGGGACTCCAGCGCCAACCACTTTGCCAGTCGAGCGGCCAGGAAGATGTAGAAGGCGGATACCACTGAAAAACCCAGAACAACAATCAAAATCAAGATCGGCAACTGTGTGGTGCCAACTACCACCGGAACGATTGCTAGGTAAAAGGCGAGCGGTTGGGGATTAGAAAACCCGATCGCTAATGCCGCAAAGAATTCACTTCCTTGGCGCTGCTTGGTCTCCACTCGCTTGGCTGACCAAAGTTTGATTGCTTTGTAGACTAGAAATGCAGCACCAAAAACCTTAATCAGTAAAAATAATTCACTGTTTGACGCCAGCAGTGCTGCAAGTCCTAGGTAGGCGAGTGAGACCATGAGGACTTTGCCAGTTGTAATTCCAGCTGCCGCTGCGATTGCCAACCGCCTGTTGCTAATTGCCCTTGAAAGAATCAAAAATGTGTCTGCTCCTGGCGCAATCGCTGAGGCAAGAAAAGCCCCGGCAAATAGCAGATAGTCAGCCATGTTGGAAGCCTAGTTCTATTGTCCGTCCGCCTAGAGAGCAATCACACCAACCGCAGTAGTCTGAGACAAAGAGAAGAGGTCCTCGTGGCTAAGGTCGAACGAACACCAGATCAATACATTGCAAGACTGCGCTCCTACAACATCGTGGCAGGTTTTTTACACCTAGCGCAGGCGGCGGGACTTACCTTTGTCCTAACTTTGCTTGAGACGCAAATCCTTTTTCCAGTAACGATTGACTATCCAACTGGCCCTCCGGGAGTGCCAGTTCCGCCTGAGCGCGTTGAACTCTTTGAGATCAACATCGGCGCTGGAGTAATTGGCTTTCTAATATTGTCAGCTTTCTTTCACTTCCTAATTGCTTCGCCGCTGTTTTTTGAGAGATACAAAAATGGTTTGAAGCAAAATCACAATTACTTCCGCTGGGTTGAGTATTCACTTTCATCCTCCGTCATGATTTGGTTGATTGCTCAGCTAACTGGCGTTTCAGATTTCGCGGCACTGGTCGGCATCTTTGCGGTCAATGCCTCAATGATTTTCTTTGGAGCACTGCAGGAGAAATACGAGACGCCAGGAAATGGCAAGGGTTTGCCATTCATCATGGGAAGCATGACCGGAATCGTTCCTTGGCTAATCATCATTGTCTACACAATTCAGCCCGGTGGGGAATCGGCGGCAGAGATTCCAGGGTTTGTTTATGGCATCATCGTTGCGTTGTTTATCTTCTTCAACACCTTCGCCTTCAACCAGGCGTTCCAATACAAAAAGATTGGACCTTGGAAGAACTATTTATATGGTGAGGCAACCTACATCACTCTCAGCCTGGTAGCTAAGTCAATTCTGGCTTGGCAGGTATTTTCCGGCGCGATCATCCCGGCAATAGCCAGCACCTGAGTTTTGTAGGAGATATATATGTCGACTGGGGAAATTTCAAAGGCAAGAAGAAATTTTGGCAGGGCGCTGCTGATAGCAGCGCTGCCATTGGTCTTTCTAGGACTAATCGATCCGCTAGAGGGTGGCATTGCTCTGATGTTGGCACTGACCATTCTTACCGTGGCTTTTTTCTCAGCCGGCTATCGCCCACGCAAATTACTTTGGATTCCTTTCCTGCTATCCATCACCGTTGGAGCGCTTACCTTAGTGTTCGCAATCTTCGGTTTAGACAGGGTGGACAATCAGCCATCCCTGATTCCGCTGATTGCGCTGCTCTGGCTCTATCGGGCCATGGTGGTGGCGACTTTGGTTGGATTAGTGCTTGAGGTAATAAGAGTCTTCAAGCCAAGCTCTGCATCAGCCGCCTAAAATAGACTTGCCGCGGTGCCAATAGGCCTAAATGCGGTAGCGTTTGGGATAGATCCAATCTCAAACCACTGGAATTCAAACTGGAGCAGCGATGTCATTAATTGCCGTTGTTGCAGAGCAAAAGGGCGAAGCCCGGGTTGCTGCAACTCCTGACACGGTCAAAAAACTTATCTCCTTGGGCTATAAGGTCGTGATTCAAAAAGGAGCCGGCGAACCAGCATCCTTCCCAGACAGCTCTTATGTCAAAGCTGGGGCCAAGATCGTCACCGCAGTTGCTGCCTGGAAGGCAGACATTGTCTTGAAGGTCGCTGCACCAACGTCTTCCGAAATTCAAAAAATGCGCAAGGGCGCAATCTTGATTGGACTTCTCAGCCCAGCGTTTAACCCACAGCTTTTGAAAACACTTGCCAAGAAAGGCGTAACAGCGCTGGCGATGGATGCGGTCCCAAGAATTTCGAGGGCTCAGTCAATGGACGTCCTTAGCTCCATGGCAAACATCGCTGGCTATCGTGCAGTGGTTGAGGCTGCCAACGAATTTGGTCGCTTCTTCACCGGGCAAGTAACTGCAGCAGGAAAAGTACCACCCGCCAAAGTTCTAGTGGCCGGTGCAGGTGTTGCGGGTCTGGCTGCGATTGGTGCAGCCTCTAGCCTTGGCGCAATTGTTCGTGCGACAGATCCAAGACCTGAGGTTGCCGATCAGGTGAAATCAATTGGTGGAGAGTATTTGCCTGTCGAAGTAGCAGAGAAGATGCAATCCAGCGACGGTTATGCCAAAGAAACCAGTGCTGCTTACAACAAGCGCGCCGCAGAAATCTACTCCGAGCAGGCAAGAGATGTGGACATCATCATTACTACCGCTTTGATTCCTGGAAAGCCTGCACCGAAACTAATTACTGCCAAAGACGTAGCACAAATGAAACCAGGCAGCGTCATTGTTGATATGGCAGCTGCCCAAGGTGGAAACGTCGAGGGAACGGTTGCCGGCAAGCGAACTGTTACCAAAAACGGAGTAATCATTCTCGGTTACACCGATTTACCAAGTCGCCTACCACAGCAGTCTTCACAGCTTTATGGAACAAACCTGGTAAATCTTTTGAACCTGCTCACTCCTAATAAAGACGGTAAGACCGTTATCAACTTTGAAGACGTTGTTCAAAGAGCCGTGACCGTTGTCAAGGAAGGTCAGATTACTTGGCCACCTCCTCCGGTTCAGGTTTCAGCTGCCCCGGCTGCAGCACCTGCTGCACCAGTTGAAATCAAAGAGAAAAAGAAGATGTCGGCATCCACTCGCGGTGCTCTGATTGCGGTTGGCTTTGCCGGCCTCTTTGGATTGATTTCAATAGCACCACCACCGCTTCCGCAGCATTTTTTGGTCCTGACATTGGCAATCGTGGTTGGCTACTACGTAATTGGTAAGGTCCATCACGCTCTTCACACCCCGCTGATGAGCGTTACCAACGCCATCTCGGGAATTGTGGTGGTGGCAGCCATTTTGCAGATCACCGATACCAATCCACTGGTGCAAGTGCTTGCTGCCTTCGGAGTGCTGCTGGCAAGCATCAACGTGTTTGGTGGGTTTGCTGTGACTAGACGAATGCTCAAGATGTTCACGAAGGGAGACAAGTGATGACTGCTGTAGCTATCGCTAACGCCGCGTACATCGTGGCGGCCCTTCTATTCATTATGAGCCTGGCCGGGCTTAGCAAGCATGAGAGTGGCAAGACCGGTATTCGCTATGGAATTGCTGGTATGGCCATTGCCATCTTGGCAACCATTTGGCTATCGCTCTCGGGTGAGCCATCCGCTGCTACCAGCTCAGCAATGATCTTGTTGGTGATCGCTCTGGTGGCTGGTGCTGCTATTGGTCTTTACCGGGCCAAGGTGGTTGAGATGACTGGCATGCCAGAGCTAATTGCTCTGTTCCACAGCTTCGTTGGTCTCACGGCTGTCTTGGTTGGTTGGAACGGCGCACTGCACGCAGGAGAGCTGGCACCAGAACTGGTTGGAGTTCACCGCGCTGAGGTATTCATTGGTGTCTTTATCGGTGCTGTTACCTTCACTGGCTCCATCGTTGCTTACCTAAAACTCTCGGCCAAGCTTTCCTCCAAGCCACTTATCTTGCCTGGTAGAAACTTCTTGAACCTGGCTGCTCTGATTGCATTCATTGCACTAACGGTTGCTTATGTAATGACTCCAGAGCTGTGGCTTTTGATTGCGGTTACTGCACTCGCTCTTGCACTTGGTTGGCATTTAGTTGCCTCCATTGGCGGAGGAGATATGCCGGTAGTTGTTTCAATGCTTAACAGCTATTCGGGTTGGGCCGCAGCCGCCACTGGATTCCTGCTAAGCAACGACCTGCTAATTGTTACCGGTGCACTAGTTGGATCCTCCGGTGCTTACCTTTCCTACATCATGTGCAAAGCCATGAACCGCTCCTTCATCTCGGTGATCTTTGGTGGCTACGGAATTGAAGCTCCCTCAGAAAACGCAGAAGAAACCGGTGAACACACTGAGATTGATGCAGCATCTGCCGCCGAGTTGCTCTCGGCAGCCAAGAGCGTAGTTATTACACCGGGCTATGGAATGGCTGTTGCGCAAGCGCAGTATCCAGTTGCTGAACTTGCCAAGCGCCTACGAGAAAAAGGTGTCGAAGTTCGCTTTGGTATTCACCCGGTAGCGGGCAGACTTCCCGGTCACATGAACGTGCTATTGGCTGAGGCCAAGGTTCCCTATGACATTGTGCTGGAGATGGACGAGATCAACGATGACTTTGCTCAGACCTCGGTGGTTTTGGTAATTGGTGCTAACGACACCGTCAACCCAGCCGCCACCGAAAACCCAGGCAGCCCGATTGCTGGTATGCCGGTGCTGAGGGTTTGGGAAGCAGAGCGAGTAATTGTTTTCAAGCGATCAATGGCTTCGGGTTATGCCGGAGTTTCAAACCCGCTGTTCTATAAAGAAAACGCCAGCATGCTCTTCGGTGATGCCAAAGAGCGCGTGGAGGATATTCTCAGGTCGCTTTAGTTCTAGCGAGTTAGGATTGGGCAAATGGAGAAACTAAAGGGTTTTCTAGCCAAGTTGCCCCATCCGGTGCGGTGGGTAATTTCCATTGTCTTGGGATTCATTTTTCTAATCCTTGGCCTGATCATGATGGTGACGCCTGGCCCTGGTTTGCTCTTTATCTTCCTAGGTCTTTCGCTACTAGCCCTTGAAATCGAGTGGGCTCGCGAGCTCAACAAGCAGGGTATGCAGGGACTAGAAAAGATTGCTGCAAAAGTAAAGAGCTTCTTCAATAGAAAAAAGAGCTAAACCTTTTCTTTCCTTCTTGAACCTAGGTTGAAGGTCGACAGAAGTCCCAGCAGCAAGAATCCAGCAGCCGCCCAGGCTGAGAACTTAGCACCATCGGTGAAAGCATCGCCTGCTGCCACCTGAACTTCAGCTGCAATTTCGGCTGGAATGCCCTGTTGAGCCAGACCGCTTTCTAACTGCGGAATTGCACCACCTGCAGAGTCCACCACTGCTTCAACCAAGACTTGGCTCTGCTCACTTTGAATTCCAATCTCGCTCAAGCGGGTTTCTAGTGAGGACTGAGTGCCAGTGAAGAGAAGGGTACCCAGCACTGCAATACCAAGGGCGGAACCGATTTGACGAACCGTTGATTGAGATCCCGAACCTTGACCAGCCTTCTCCATTGGCACGTCCACCATGATGACTCCAGTGAGCTGAGCCGTGGCAAGACCAATTCCAATTCCATAAACAAACAAAAATGGTGCGATTCCAGCCCAACCAACAGATTGAGAGGCCACGACAGCCACACCAACCACTCCGACCAGTTCCAGCAAAACACCAATTTGGACTGCCCTGGCAGGCGGTAGTTTGCCACTGAGTGCACCACCGACGCCCGATGCCACAAATGCACCACCAGCTAACCAGAGCAAAACTAGACCGGAAGAGATGGGACTAAGTCCGAGGACATTTTGAAGCCAAAGAGGAATTGCAAACAAAATTCCAAATTCGCCCATTGAAATAATCAGTGCCGCAATCGAACCATTTCTAAACGAGGCAATTCTGAAAAGATTTAGATCAAGTAAGACGTTTTTGCCGAGCTTTGCCCTGCGGGACTCCCAGACCACAAACAGAATGGTTGCCACTGCTGAAATTGCCAGCGAAACCGGGATGATGGAAATTCCTTCAGTTGGCCAGGCAAAGTCAAAGACTTTGAATTGATTCTTGTCACTTGCTTCCCACCAGCCGTAAATTCTTCCCTCAATTAGTCCAAAGACCAAGGTTGAGAACATAACTACGGAAATAGCAGCTCCAACCCAGTCCAAACCACCCTTGGCTTGTTGGGCTTTTGATTCTGGAACAAAAATGGCAAGCCCAACCAAAATCAACAGACCTAGTGGCAGATTAATTAGGAAAGCCCAGCGCCAGTCAAAGTCAGTAGCCAACCAGCCACCGAGGACCGGGCCGACTGCAACCATTCCACCAATCGTTGCTCCCCAGACCGCGAAAGCGATACCTCTTTCTTTGCCCTGGAAATTGGCATTGACCAAGGACAAGGTGGTTGGCAAAACCATGGCACCGCCAATGCCCTGAACGATTCTTGCCAGAATTAGCGCTGATGCGGTGTCGGTTGATCCCGCCCAGACAGAAGAAAGAATAAAGATTGCGATTCCGATGCTGAGCAGTCGCTTGCGTCCGATCCGGTCCGCAACTGAACCCCACACCAAGAGCAGTGAAGCAAAAACTAAGACGTAACTCTCCTGGACCCACTGAACTTCAGTAGATGTTAGGGAGAGATCATTAATGATTGATGGGAAAATTGTGTTGACAATGGTTCCGTCGATTATCACGAGTGAAATCGACATTGAAATAAAAACTAAACCAATCCAACGGTTTTTTAGAGCTGCCACTTCTTTACCTAGCGCCTTCAAAATTCAAAAGAGGTCCAGAAAGACCACTTTTGAAGACTAGCGGGAGAACCCCTCAAATCTCACGCGCCAAAGAGACTTTTTGATTGTGAGGGCATTCTCTAGCTAGGCTCTATTTATGGGCATAAGCAAAGAACCTTTATTTGTAGCGGGTTTAATTTCCTTGACCTGCCTGGCTGGCTGCACGCCAACCTCTGACCCTTTGGTAAATCAGGTGCTCGCAGCAGATCTTGGGGAATTGAAATTGGTCAACCCAGAGGTCAAAGGCTATTGCTACCCAAACGAGCTATTTTGCTCAAACCCGTTATTTGAACCCGCTTTCTCTGCACCAGCGTCTGCCGACCCTGTCGCAATTTGTGATGCGGTGATTACCCTTCAGGAAGAAATTGGCCTAGTCGCCTATGCGGCTGAGGGAGGTCCTGCCGGCAGGGTTGGAAACCTGCAGAAAGTCAAAGAATTTTGCGTCGAAGGGTTTTTACAACCACTCATCAATCCCGATAATTCAACTAGCTATGAGGGTGTCGTTTTATATGACGACGGGGCAACAGATGGCGTGGGGAAAGTAACCGTGGTCCACCGTGAAGGAAATGGCTCTTATTTTGTCGTCTTCTCGATGAGTCGAAACCTAGATCGGGTCGGCTGGATTCCCTTCGGTGACGAGCCCAAGCATCAAAAGCCATAGCCCACTTGGAATTCCCCCAGGGCTGGATAGTTCACCGAAATAGACCTATACTTATGGAGAATTTCCAAGGATAAGGTGCAAAGTGCAGAAAAAATCCCGAATTCTGATTGACCAATCCCATTCGCAGGCTTGGACCATCGATCTGGGCCTAGCGACTCAGATGAATCCGGCAAATCCAGCCGATGCCAGCTACGCCAAGCTGCGGGAGCTGGCTGAAGATGCTGGATACGAGGTCTTGGCTCATAAAGAGGGCAGCATCAGTCCAGCCGTTCTTAGCAACGTGGATGTTTTGGTTTTGCCTCACTCAGCTACCTCGGATTGGGAGCACACCGTTGGCTATGGTTCACCAGTTTTAGCAAAAGAAGAAATCATTGCAATCCATGAATTTGTTGCAAACGGTGGTGGACTGCTTGTCCTCGGAGAAAACGAGCAGGCCAAATACGGCAATAACTTCAATGAGCTAATCAGTCGCTACGGAATCACGCTGAGCAATCAGACCGTGCAAGATCCTGCTAAGAACTTCAAAGATGTTGCATCTTGGCCCAAACCTGAGTTCCCAACTCTTTTACTTTCTGACTTTAGATTTATGGTTCACGAGGTCGTCCTCTATCGGGCAGGAACTTTAGAGCTTGCAAATGATTTTGCTGGTGAAGTCTTCCTCAGAACCAGCGAATCAGCCCTACCAGCGCAAGCTCCGGTTGCCGCCGCGGTGCGCAATGGCAATGGCAAAGTTGTGGTGATTGCCGACTCAGACATTTTCGGAGACGACTCAATCAATGACTTAGACAACTCAAAACTGCTGCTAAATGTTTTGGGCTTTTTGGCATTGGGAGCAAAGCAAGACAGCCGAGACATTGCCACCGCCAGAGAGAAACTAGAAGGCAACCCAGCCTGGCAATCGATGCAGTCTGCAGTTGAAGACTTTAGACCTCTGCAGAACAAAGATGGCGCAATTGAAGATGCCGGGCTTCACCCAAAAGCATCTGCACTGCTTGACCAACTGATTGCAGGAATTCGCGATCTATCTCCAAGCTTCTCGCATCAGTCTGCTTACCTTTCACAGGTAATAAAGGATCTAGAGAGCTGGAGATCCAACGGATTTGGTAAGCCTGACTTCTATGAGTCACTGCAGCTTTTCAGACCAGATCTCATGCGAAAAAACGACGTTCAGAACCTAGCGGTTTTTTCGATGTATACCCAAAACGGAAATCCCAACCGCAACCTGGAGGTCTTGGTAACCAACACCTTTTGGCCACAGTGGCTGGCGGATAAAGAAAAGAAGTATTCCAACCCCGCCTTTATACCAATTGAATTTGTTGGGTTCAGCTCTGGCTATGACACCAACTCAGCGGTGTTTTTCCCGGAGACCGTAGCGGTTCGGGAAGTTGCCACCTATCACTGGGGAGGGATCTTCTGCGACCGCGAAGCAGCTCGCTTTCGAAAGGTAGTGGCAGGAGCCAAGGAACTTCTTTATTTACCCTTGCCCGCTGCTGCCGAAGAGCTACTGTCAGATCAACTGCTCGCCCAAGAAACCTTTGTGCTGTGGGATTTGATTCACGATCGCACACACTCCCGCGGCGATTTGCCGTTTGATCCGTTCATGATCAAGCAGCGCATGCCTTTCTGGATGTATGCATTGGAAGAGCTCAGGTGTGACCTCTCCACCTTCCGTGAGACTTTGGTCCTTGAGGCAGAGGGAGACAGACTCGCCAAATACATTCGCTATGCAATCTTGTTTGATCGACTATTCCGTTTCCCAATCACCGGCGGAAGAGTCAGAAACTATGACGGACTTGGTGGCCAGATTATGTTTGCTCACCTGCACCAATCTGGCGCCCTGCACTGGCGAGACAACCGTTTGACCTTTGAGTGGGACAAGGTAATTGACTCCGTCATTGAGCTAAGTAACCAGGTAGATGCTTTATATCACGAAGGCATTAATCGCTCTCGCTTAGCGCAGTGGATTGCCGCCTATGAGTTTGTAAAGGGACTGGTTCCTCCGCACCCTGCTTCGAACTGGGCCAAGGGAGCTGACCAACTGCCAACCGGGGGAGAGCTGAAGGAAGTTGTGAACCTGGTGCTCGATGATGAGTTTCCGCTCAATGTTTTCTATGAGACTCTCAATCGCAAGCTGTCTGAGGTGGTTTTGGCTACCAAGGGCATTACGGCCTAGGGCATACTTTCAATCATGGAATCCCTCGACCGAACCATCGCCCTGGCGCTAGCCAAGGACTCATCCTTGTCTCTCTCAGACTTTGCAGCGCAGCTGGATGTTCCAAGCTCCACTTTGCATCAGCGGGTAAAGAAGCTGGAGGCGAGAGGGGTAATCACTGGCTATCGAGCAGAGATTGATAAGCGTCAGGTAGGACTAAAAATCAGTGCGCTGGTCTCGCTCACTCCAATTGACCCAGCAGCACCGGATGACATAGTCGAGAAGATTTCTAAGATCTCCGAGATCGAGTCTTGCTGGTCAGTGGCAGGTGTTGAGTCTTATATCGTGAAGGTGGCAGTAGCTGAGCCCGAAGCACTAGAGGAGCTACTGGCAAGAATTAGAGCAGCTGCCAATGTTTCAACCAAAACCAGCGTCATTCTCT
>CAZTLT010000012.1:0-16609 GCA_964614615.1 uncultured Aquiluna sp.
AAAGCAGCACACAGCTACCATCTCATCGGTCACGGAAGACAAAGACCTAGTTGGACTTTTCTCTTTGATCAGAGAGGTGTCCGCAAAGTTCACCGATGGGCAATTTAGGCTGCAGTTTAATTCTGGTGAAAAAGAGGGCCAGACTGTTTTTCACACTCATGCTCACATCCTTTCAGGTCGGGCGGTTTAGTGCCCAAACTCAGTTTTGAGATTCCGCCAGTGCCACTCGTTGAGTTGCTGGGAAGTCAAGATCGATTGCTTCGAAAACTTGAACAGCTGTTCCCTAACGCCTCGATCCATAATCGCGGTCACCAGTTCAGTCTGGAGGGAGAGAAGTCTGAACTTGATCAGATCAAGCAAACCCTGCTTCAGCTGGCCGAACTAATAAAGCAAGGAATAAGTCTGGACGATCGAATGGTTTTGGAGACCGCGAAGATTGTGGCTGACAGCAGTGACCCAGCGAGAATTCTGGCGGAGGGTGCCATTAAGACACCCAATAAGGTTGTGCGGGCAAAAACTGTCGGGCAGAAGACCTACCTCGATGCAATCGATAAGCACACAATTACTTTCGGAATTGGCCCTGCGGGTACTGGAAAAACTTATCTGGCAGTCGCTAAAGCAGTTGCTGCCCTCTACAACAAGCAAGTTTCAAGAATTATCCTGACTAGACCTGCAGTGGAAGCTGGCGAGCGCCTCGGCTTTCTACCCGGAACCCTCAGCGAGAAAATTGACCCTTATCTGCGACCACTTTTTGACGCACTACAAGAAATGCTTGAACCAGAGGCAACTGCGAAGTTGATGGAGTCAGGAGTGATAGAGGTTGCCCCGCTTGCTTACATGCGAGGAAGAACCTTGAATGACAGCTTCATAATTTTGGATGAATCACAAAACACCACCGCTGAGCAAATGAAAATGTTTTTAACCAGGCTTGGATTCGGTTCAAAAATGGTCGTCACTGGCGACGTTACTCAAGTGGACTTGCCTACTGGTAAGTCGGGACTTGATGTGGCAACAAAAATACTCAAGGATGTCAAAGACCTTCACATTGCGAGGCTCTCCAGTAAGGATGTCGTTCGTCACGAGCTAGTAACTCGTATCGTTGACGCCTACGAAAAGGCCGGCCAGAAATGACAATCGAAATCAATAACGAAAGCGATCGTGATATTGACTTAAAGTCGGTTCGGGAGGTTGCTGAATATGTCATTGAGCAACTCAAACTGCATCCGACGGTCGACTTGGGCATTATTTTCGTGAACGAAAAGCCAATGACTGACCTACATATCCAGTGGATGGACGAGCCTGGACCAACCGATGTTTTAAGTTTTCCGATGGACGAACTCAGACCAGGAGCCGAGGATGGCCCAATGCCAGAGGGAGTCTTGGGAGATGTCGTGATTTGTCCACAAGTTGCAAAGTTACAAGCTGATGCGGCTGGTCACGGCGTGATGGATGAAGTTCACCTACTCCTTACACATGGAATTTTGCATTTGCTTGGCTTTGACCACGCGGAACCTGACGAAGAGCGAGAGATGTTCAAGCTTCAGAAAGCATTACTGGAAGGCTTCAACAGTGGCCGGTCTGCTTGAGATATCAGTCCTGGCATCGGTATTGCTTGCCACCCTTGTTCTATCCATCGCGCAAACCCAGCTCGAAATTCAACAAGACTTAAGAGCGGGCTCGCTTTCTATAGCCAGATCTTTGATTTTCATCACGGGTTCAGTTGTTTTGATTTTGTCAGGCCCGGAGCCACTTTGGACGATGCTCGTAGCTTTCGGGCTTCCCACCGTTTGGCTTTTTCAGCAGTTACTCGGGAGGTATCTGGGTCGGTTAGCGATTGGTAAGGCCCTCGCCAAAAGGCTTTCTGCGGCAATTTCAAAATGGTCAAAGCTATCTGAGCCTCTGCGGCTGCGGGCGCCTGAGGTAATTGAAGAATACGAGCAAGAACTGCTGGATTCGGTTGAGGAATTTTCTGAGACCCTAGTGCGCGAAATTATGGTCCCTCGAGTTGACATTGAAGTGGTCGACGCCGATGTGAATCTGGAACGAGCGCTTTCGCTCTTTGTTTCCTCCGGATATTCAAGACTCCCAGTTGTTGGTGAAGACGTTGACGATATTAAGGGCGTCCTTTACCTGAAAGACATTGCTCGAATTGTTCAACAAGATCCTATGTTATTGCAATCTAGAAAAGCAGCCGAGGCTGCGAGAGAGGCCTTTTTTGTCCCAGAGACAAAACTGGTATCTGAACTTCTGCAAGAGATGCAAGAGAGCAGAACACAGATGGCCATCATCGCCGATGAATACGGCGGAGTCGCTGGATTGGTAACTATTGAGGACCTGATAGAAGAACTAGTTGGTGAAATCACTGACGAATATGACAGGGAATCCTCTGGCATTGAGCGATTGGGTGATGATTTCTATCGAGTAAGTCCAAGAATCACTCTGGATGAGCTAGCTGAGCACTGCGAAATGGTGTTGGACGATGAGGACGTTGACACTATCGGTGGGCTATTAACGAAGGCCACTGGACACCTTCCCACCGGTGGAGAGGTTGTTCAAATTCTAGGGCTTGAACTTACTGCCGAAAGGGTGGATGCTCGTCGAGGAAGAATCCTGTCCATCAAAGTTAGAAAGCTGCCAGTCGATGACTAAATTCAGAAGCGGCTTCGTGGCTTTTGTTGGGCGACCTAATGTCGGTAAATCCACGCTGACTAATGCTCTGGTTGGATCGAAGGTTGCAATCACCTCCTCGCGACCTCAGACGACGAGAAAAGCTATCCGAGGAATCCGCACTGAGGTAGACGGTCAAATTATTTTTGTTGACACCCCGGGCTTCCATAAGCCAAAAACCCTTTTGGGAAAGCGGCTGAATAACGTTGTAGAGGAAACCCTGACTGAGGTCGACGTAATCTGCTTTTGCACCCCAGCTAATGAGAAATTAGGTCCAGGCGATCAAATGATCATTGCTGAAATTATGAAATTCAACAAGCCAAAAAAGTTCGCAATCGTCACCAAGGAAGAACTCGCAGACAAAAAGCAAATGGCTGAACACCTGCTAGAACTTTCTCAACTGGCGACTTGGGATGAAATCGTTCCGGTCTCCGCTCTTCGGGGAAACCAATTGGATACCCTGCTGAAACTGCTGATTGACAATGTTCCCGAGGGACCAAAGCTCTATCCTGACGATGCCCTCACAGATGAAAGCTTTGAGGACTGGATCTGTGAGCTGATTCGGGAAGCTGCGCTGGAAAGACTCAGAGAGGAGCTTCCGCACTCCCTTGCAGTGACTGTGGATGAGATTAATTACGAAGAAAAGAAAATTTTTGCCAGTATGTGGGTTGAGCGTGACAGCCAGAAAGGCATTCTTATTGGCAAGGGTGGTGCATTACTAAAGACGATTGGAACTGAGGCAAGAAAGTCAATCGAGGAAAAGCTTGGTGAAAAAATCTTCTTGTCGCTGCAGGTAAAAGTATCCGCCAACTGGCAGCAAGACCCCAAAAAGCTAGAACGTATGGGCTTCTAGCGAACTTAGCAAGTCAGTGCTAATCTCTTGCTAATGCGATTCGCTCTCCTGCTTAGCGGCCGCGACGAGGCCTAACTTCCGGCCCATTCTCGTCGCGGAGCCCAGTTGCGGCCAATTCCAAATATTCAGGAGCAGAGAGAATGAAAAATAACCAACAAACTTCAAAGATGCCTTTTGGCCGATACATACCCTTTCATGAACAAATAAAAGTTGAATTAGCGGACCGAACCTGGCCAGACAAGAAAATCACCCAGGCTCCTCGCTGGTGTGCCGTGGATCTGCGCGATGGGAACCAAGCGCTTATTGATCCAATGAGTCCTGAACGAAAGCTTGAGATGTTCAAGCTGCTAGTTCGCATGGGTTATAAAGAAATCGAAGTGGGCTTCCCCTCAGCATCGCAAACTGATTTTGACTTTGTTCGCTTATTAATCGAGGAGCATCACATCCCCGATGACGTAACAATTCAGGTACTAACCCAGTCCAGAGATCACCTGATTGAAAGAACTTACGAGTCGCTACAGGGTGCAAAGAATGCAATTGTGCACTTCTACAATTCAACCTCAGTTCTTCAAAGAAGAGTTGTTTTCGGCCAAGACAAAGAGGGCATCAAGAAAATTGCAACTGATGCAGCCTCGCTCTGTCTCTCCCTGGAAGCAAAGTTGCCTGGAACGAATGTTTTCTATGAGTACTCACCCGAGTCTTATACCGGAACTGAACTTGAATTTGCGCTAGAAGTCTGTAATGCAGTTATTGAAGTCATAAAGCCCACGCCTGAGCGAAAAATGATCATTAATCTGCCTGCAACAGTTGAAATGATTACTCCAAATGTCTACGCAGACAGTATCGAATGGATGTCTCGGAGACTGCAGCCCAGAGATTCAATCATTCTTTCCTTGCATCCTCACAATGACAGAGGTACTGCTGTCGCCGCCGCTGAACTCGGCTACATGGCTGGTGCCGATCGAATCGAGGGGTGTCTGTTCGGAAACGGTGAGCGCACCGGCAATGTCGATCTGATCACGCTGGGTCTTAATCTTTTTAGTCAAGGCGTTGATCCGATGATTGATTTCAGCAACATTGATGAAATCAAAAGAACCGTTGAGTTCTGCAACCAGCTACCGGTTCCTGAACGCAGTCCTTACGGTGGAGATCTTGTTTACACTGCCTTTTCTGGAAGTCATCAAGATGCCATCAAGAAAGGCTTTGAGCATTTAGAAAAAGATGCCAAGGCAGCAGGCAAGCCAGTCGCGGAGTTCACCTGGGCCGTTCCATACCTTCCGATTGATCCAAAAGACGTCGGAAGAAGCTATGAGGCTGTAATTCGGGTTAACTCTCAATCCGGTAAGGGTGGAGTTGCGTATCTAATGAAGGCCGACCACAAGCTCGATTTGCCCAGAAGACTGCAAATTGAATTTTCTAAGGTCGTGCAGGCCCACACCGACACCTTGGGTGGGGAAGTATCCTCCGAACAACTTTGGGAAATTTTCCATGACGAGTATTTGCCAGCGACTGTCGATGAACTGAAGTGGGGCAGGTTTGAGCTCAAGCGCCTTCGCAGTGAGAGCGAAATGGATGGCATAGTCAAAATCGACATCGTCCTCAGAGACGGCACTGGTGAATTGACCGCAACCGGTCAAGGCAATGGCCCTATCTCTGCGTTTATTGATGTACTCGGTCAACAAGGGGTTAAGGTCCGCTTACTTGATTACATTGAGCACACCATGAGTACCGGAAGCGATGCCAATGCGGCTTCTTATGTTGAGCTCGAAGTTGGCGGCAAGACACTTTGGGGGGTTGGAATAGATGGCGACATCGCTGTGGCTTCACTAAAGGCGATCATTAGTGCCGTCAATCGAGCCCTGCGGCTTGCCGTTTCATCTAACGCCAGCTAACGCTGGGATACTAATCTGGTGCCCAACTATCGAGATGAGGCGGTTGTTCTTCGCACCCACAAATTGGGTGAAGTTGACCGCATCCTGACTTTGTTGACTCGTCAGCATGGTCAGATTCGCGCGGTAGCCAAGGGAATTAGAAAAACAACCAGCCGCTTTGGTGGCCGACTAGAACCCTTCACAATTGTGGATCTGCAACTCTATGAGGGTAAAAATCTTGACACGGTCACGCAGGTTGAGCAGTTAGCGTCCTATGCGACAAAAATCATCGAGGACTATCAGCGCTACACCATCGCTTCAGCAATAGTTGAAGCGGCCGAAAGGCTCACCCGCGAGGTTTCGAGCGAGAAACACTATTTGTTGGTCGTTGGTGCTTTACGATCCCTGGCT
This sequence comes from uncultured Aquiluna sp., assembly GCA_964614615.1. Classification (GTDB taxonomy): domain Bacteria; phylum Actinomycetota; class Actinomycetes; order Actinomycetales; family Microbacteriaceae; genus Aquiluna. Next base: position 5,803 of record CAZTLT010000012.1, read on the forward strand.
CAAGCCGAAATCGATCCCGATCAGATTCTTGACTCATATTTACTGCGCTCACTTTCTCTTTCGGGTTGGGTGCCCTCATTAGCCGCCTGCATTAATTGCGGCGCAGAACCAACGGTCTTTTCTGTGCAGACTGGAGCCGTGACCTGTGCAAGCTGTTCTATCCCAGGGTCGATTTCCTTGGGGGAGGCGGGTATCAGCCACATGAAGAATTTGCTGGCAGGCAATTGGGACGAGGTTAGAAAATCAACCGAACAAACTAGGAAGAGCGTTAGCGGATCTATCGCTGGCTACACTCAATGGCAGCTAGAAAAGGGGCTCAAGTCCATGAACTTTGTGGAGAGATCATGAAGCTCTTTGACCCAGCACGCAAACCGCCGAAGTTCAGAGAAGTACCCCAACACATCGCAGTTGTGATGGATGGAAATGGTCGCTGGGCAAACCAAAGAGGGCTAAAGAGGACAGAGGGGCACAAGGCTGGTGAGCTAGCGCTACTTGAAGTGGTTGCTGGAGCAATTGAAGTCGGTGTCAAGAATTTAACGGCCTTTGCGTTCTCAACCGAAAACTGGAAACGCTCGCCAGAGGAAGTCAAGTTTTTGATGAACTACAACATCGAAACTTTGCGAGCTAGGCGAGACCTCCTCATGGAGTGGGGAGTCAGAATCCGTTGGACTGGCGCTGAGCGCAAGCTCTGGCCATCTGTTCTAGCCGAGCTCAAGGAAGCTGAACGTCTAACCGCCAAAAACAAAGGCTTGGTTCTTAACATGGCGGTGAATTATGGCGGAAGGCAAGAAATCTTAGACGCGGCGCAAAGTTTGGTCGACAAGGCAGCGCAGGGGCAGTTTTCAGGAAAAGTTACCGAGGCTAAGTTTGCCAAGGAGCTTTACATTCCAAATATGCCGGACGTCGATTTGTTCTTGCGCTCCAGTGGAGAGATGCGGCTAAGTAATTTCTTGCTTTGGGAGTCCAGTTATGCGGAAATGGTGTTTTTAGACAAGCTCTGGCCAGATTTCACGCGGGAGACTCTCTGGGAGGCCATCTCAATAATGCAGGTCCGGGACCGACGCTTCGGCGCAGCGGAAGATAGGCCGATAAACTAGCGTTTTCCACGCCAGAGGTTGGTCTATGTCTACCCAAAAGCTCGATGCAGTCATTTCGCTAGCCAAGCGGAGAGGCTTCGTCTTTCAAGCCGGCGAAATCTACGGCGGTTCCAGGTCTGCCTGGGATTATGGACCACTTGGAGTTGAACTCAAGGAGAACATCAAGCGTCAATGGTGGCAGTCGATGGTTTCTGGCCGTGATGATGTGGTCGGTTTAGACAGTTCGATAATTTTGCCCAAACGGGTCTGGGAAGCATCTGGTCACGTCGAAGCGTTCGTTGACCCACTTATTGAATGCACCAGCTGCCATAAGCGTTTTCGAGCAGATCATCTGGAAGAGGCATTTGAAGAAAAGAAGGGAAGAGCCCCGAGTTCGCTGGCAGAAGTTCCGTGCCCAAATTGCGGTAACAAAGACATTTGGACCGAGCCCAAGAATTTCAATGGTCTCCTAAAAACCTCCCTAGGTCCAGTGGAAGATGAATCTGGCCTGCATTATTTGCGACCTGAAACGGCGCAGGGAATTTTCGTGAATTTTAATAATGTTCTAAACGCAGCTCGCATGAAGCCGCCGTTTGGAATTGGCCAAATGGGCAAGAGCTTTCGCAATGAAATCACGCCAGGTAATTTCATTTTCCGTACTCGCGAGTTTGAGCAAATGGAAATGGAGTTCTTTGTCAAGCCTGGTGAAGATGAGCAGTGGCATGAGTATTGGATTCAAGAGCGCTACAACTGGTATGTGAATTTGGGAATTAATCCAGACAACTTGAGACTATTTGAGCACCCAAAGGAGAAGCTCTCTCACTATTCAAAGCGCACCGTTGATATTGAATATCGATTCGGATTCCAGGGAAGCGAGTTTGGTGAACTCGAGGGCGTTGCGAATAGAACTGATTTTGACCTTAGAACGCACTCAGAACACAGTGGTGTCGATTTGAGCTACTTCGATCCAGTGGAAGAGAAGCGCTGGACTCCATACGTAATTGAACCGGCGGCAGGTTTGACTAGATCGCTTATGGCATTCTTGGTTGACTCTTATCACGAGGACCAAGCCCCCAATACCAAGGGTGGAATGGACACAAGAACAGTGCTGCGACTGGATCCAAGACTGGCACCGGTCAAAGCAGCTGTCCTACCGCTTAGCCGAAACGATGAACTAAACCCAATTGCCAACAACCTTGCGAAAGACCTTCGCAAGAATTGGAACATTGATTACGACGATTCTGGCGCAATTGGACGACGCTATCGGCGCCAAGATGAAATTGGAACTCCGTTCTGCATCACGATTGACTTTGACACCCTAAACGACCAATCGGTCACGATTCGTCACCGTGATTCCATGCAGCAGGAGCGAATTGCGTTAGATAAGGTCAAGTCATTCGTGGCAGAAAGGCTGTTGGGCTAGTTGGCTCTTCAATACGGTAAGCACAGGATTGAAGTTCCAGTTGTGCTTGCCCCGATGGCTGGAATAACAAACACTGCTTTTCGGCGACTCTGCCGAGAACACGGGGGCGGTCTTTTTATTTCAGAAATGATTACCTCTAGAGCATTAGTGGAACGCACACCTGAGTCGATGAGACTTATCAAGCATCACCCCTCGGAGGAGATTCGCTCAATTCAGCTATATGGTGTCGAGCCAAAGACAATTTCCGATGCAGTAAAAATGTTGGTCGATGAAGACAGGGCAGACCACATAGATCTGAATTTTGGATGTCCAGTTCCTAAGGTCACCAGAAAAGGTGGGGGAGCGGCCCTGCCTTGGAAGTCTGAGCTGTTTTCTTCGATAGTTAAAGCTGCCGTTGAAGCGGCAGGGGAAGTGCCCGTGAGTGTGAAGATGCGAAAGGGCATCGACCAGGATCACCTGACCTATCTCGAAGCTGGCAAGGCTGCTCGGGATGCTGGCGTTGCCGCCGTGGCCCTTCACGCTAGAACGGCAGAGGATTACTACTCAGGACAAGCTGACTGGTCGGCAATTACCAAGCTCCGAGAAGCACTTCCTGACACCCAAGTGCTGGGCAATGGAGACATTTGGTCAGCAAGGGACGCGGTGGAGATGATGAAGCAGACTGGCGTCGATGGTGTGGTGGTTGGAAGAGGTTGTTTAGGAAGGCCTTGGCTGTTCGCAGATCTTGAACAAGCAATTTTGAATCTCCTTTCCGGAAAAGAGCAATCGACCGAAACTAGTGCTCCAAATCTGGGTGAAGTCGCCGATGCCTTTTATCGACATGCGGAATTGTTGACAGAGTTTTTTGAAGACGAAGGAAGAGCCTGCCGAGATATCCGAAAACACGTTGCCTGGTACTTCAAGGGCTACCCAGTTGGCGGCGAATTTAGAGCTGCTCTAGCATTGGCTAATTCCTTGACAGAGATCAATACTCTTCTTTCAACGCTAGATCGAACCCTTCCTTATCCCAAGGACGAGGCGGAGGGGCCTCGAGGAAGGCTTGGTAGTGCGAAAAGTTGTGCGCTTCCAGATAAGTGGTTGGAATCAAGACACTTGAGTGACGATCACAGAAATCAATTGCAATTAGCCGAGCTATCTGTATCTGGTGGCGTATGAGCGCTGAATTCACAGAAGCAGGTTATTCGGATTACGACCGAGAGAGGTTTGTTGCTCAACCACTGTCCTCTACCCCGGGCAGAGGTGAATTCGCTCGAGATAGAGCGAGAATTCTTCACTCATCATCGTTTCGCAGACTGTCGGCAAAGACACAAGTTCTCTCACCGGGGTCCAAAGCATTCGCTCGAACTCGACTTACGCATTCGCTGGAAGTTGCACAAGTTGGCAGAGAGTTGGCCACCGCGCTAGGAACAAATCCAGATCTTGTCGACACCGCTTGCCTGGCTCACGATATTGGCCATCCTCCATTTGGCCATAACGGAGAGAGTGCACTCAATCTCTGGGCAGCCGATATCGGCGGATTTGAGGGAAATGCGCAAACATTCCGCATTCTGAGCCGACTCGAAACAAAAATCTTAGATTTCTCAGGCGTTTCCCGAGGATTGAACTTAACTCGAGCGTCGTTGGATGCCGCAACCAAATATCCTTGGCTGCTAGCGGAAGCAAAGAATTTTGGAAATCAGGTTAAGTTCGGTGTTTATAGTGATGACCTCGAGATTTTTGAGTGGATGCGCAGCGGCGCACCTAGGGGTCGCAAATGTGTTGAGGCACAGATCATGGATTTTGCAGATGATGTTGCCTATTCCATTCATGATTTTGAGGACGCAATTGTTGAGGGGCTAATTGACCCAAGGATCCTCAATGATCAATCAGCCCAGCCAAAATTGCTGCTAGAAATTGGTAAGTGGGCTGCTGGCGAGCTTAGCCAATCAGAACTGGAAAGAGCATTAGTAAACCTGCGTGCGAACCCCAATTGGTTGTTGCAATTTAGTCAGACGCCACAGGATTTGGCCACTCTCAAAAACCTAACCAGCGATTTAATCGGTTCATTTGTGAAAAGAACCATCGAGGCAGTCCTTGCTGGAGGACATGCCAATGTCACTCGTTATCAAGCTGAATTGGTTGTGCCAAGAGAGGTCAAAAGTGAGATCGCGGTCCTGAAGGGCGTAGTTGCTGCGCAGATAATGACAAATGATGAGCGTCAGCCTTACTACGAAAGTCAGAGGCAGCTTCTGGTTGAACTTGCAGACAGCCTCTTGGCCTCAAATGGCAAGCACCTGGATCCGGTCAGCAAGGCAGCCTGGGACTCGGCCAAGTCCGAGCAGGAACAAAGACGAGCGGTAGTAGATGCGGTCGCCTCACTTACAGACCCGGCTGCCATAGCTCTGCACGCTGAGCTTCGAGCATAAGATTTCACTATGCCGCGGGTAAAGCAGTCAGACATTGATCAACTCAAAGATCGAGTTGACATTGTTGAACTGATTGGCTCTTACGTCTCACTCAAGCCAGCCGGCCCTGGATCCTTTAAGGGGTTGTGCCCTTTTCACGGGGAAAAATCGCCCAGCTTTCATGTTCGATCTAGTCCTGCTTTCTATCACTGTTTTGGGTGCGGAGTTGGCGGCGACGCTTTCAAGTTTGTGCAGGAAATAGACAAAGTCGGCTTCAGTGAGGCAATCGAGAAGCTCGCACAGCGAACTGGCTATCAGCTCACCTATGAAGAAGGGGAGCGCGAGACTTCTAACCGCAATTTGCTGCTGAGCATAAATAAAGCGGCTAGCGAATATTACAAATTGCAGCTGCAAAGCGAAGAGGGAAAAGCGGCAAGAGATTTTCTGGTGGCAAGAGGATTCAATCTTGACAGCATCGCCGAATTTGAGGTTGGTTATGCCCCAAAAGGTTGGCAGAATCTTTCACAGCACCTAACCGAGAAGGGCTTTAAGCTCGAGGATCAAGCTTTGGCTGGCTTGTTGAGTAAGGGCGAAAAGGGTTACTACGACCGTTTTCGCGGAAGAGTACTCTGGCCAATTCGAGATGCAAATTCCCAGGTGGTTGGCTTTGGTGCAAGAAAGCTCTATGCGGACGATCAAGGACCGAAGTATCTCAACACCCCTGAAACCCCCGTCTACCACAAGTCAACCGTTTTATATGGCTTAGATCTTGCTAGACGTGAAATCGCCAGTAAACGGCAGGTTGTAGTGGTCGAGGGTTACACCGATGTGATGGCGTGTCACCTTGCTGGAGAAAAAACTGCGGTTGCAACCTGTGGCACTGCTTTCGGAGAAGAACACATCAAGCTAATAAATCGCCTGCTCGGGCAATCCACCGAACCTGCCTCTGTCGTTTTCACTTTTGACCCGGATGCTGCCGGTGAAAAGGCGGCGCTCAGAGTTTATGGCGATGCCAGCAAGTTTAATGCTCTAACTTTTGTCGCCAGCGGCCCAGCTGGTTTAGATCCTTCTGATTTACGTCAACAACAAGGTGACGCTGCTGTTGTAGAAATGCTCAAAAATAGGAAGCCACTTTTTGAATTTGTCATTCAGCACAGACTTAGCCAGTTCAACCTCTCAGACATCGATAGTCGCGTTGCAGCTGCTAGGGCGGCTGCTCCCGTCGTTGCTGAGATTGTGGATCCCGCTTTACGCTCGGGCTATACCAGGATGCTCGCTGAGTGGGTCTCATTGGAAGTTACAGACGTTGCTGCAATGGTTGGTGGTAACAAAAATCAAGCAACCAGGGCTCGGGTGGAGTCGCTAAGAACCTCCGATGCTCTTCCATCGAGTAGTCCGATTGCCGACAAGCTGGAAACTCAGATTATGCAGGTTCTCGTTCAAAACCCCACTGCGTTTAGCGCCACACAACTACGCCGCATGCAAGCGGCGGGTATTTCAACCCCAAATTACAAAGCTTTGCTTGATGTAATTCTTGATAACGCTGAACGATTAAGTGAGCCGAGTTTTGCGAATTTGTTAGCAACCTCAGTTGATGAGGAGTTGCAAGGGGTAGTTCGGCAGCTTGCACTTGCGCCATTGCCACTGAAGAGCGAGGCTGACTTGGCCAAATACAGCCAAGGCATTGTCAACGCAGCCATGATCAAGGCTCTTGATCGGGAAAAGACTGATTTACTCTCAGCCTTGCGTCGAGCGGAGCTGGCTGCTAGCGAGGAGCAAAAAACAGCTATCCAGCGCCAACTGGTAGAGCTGGAGGCGGAACGCCGTTCTCTTATGAACTAGGACAGTTATCTGCTAACCTTGCCTAGGCCCGAAAGGCCATTCCTCGGTAGCTCAATTGGCAGAGCATTCGGCTGTTAACCGGAGGGTTCTTGGTTCGAGTCCAAGCCGGGGAGCCACTTTTCTAAAGGTGGAAATGAATAAACAGTTACTCTCCACCTCATTGTCGGTAGGAATCGCTACCGGCCTCTACGGAATCTCATTTGGAGCTATTGGCGTGGCGTCAGGCCTAGACGTCTTTTCAGTAATGGTTCTAAGTTTGCTGATGTTCTCTGGCGGATCGCAATTTGCCTTTGTTGGTGTCTTGGCAGCTGGAGGTTCTCCCATCACCGCAGCAACCAGTGCCTGGTTGATGGGAATACGAAATTCTTTCTATGCCCTGCGTCTAACCAGTGTTGTTGGACCGAAGGGGCTGCTGAGATTATTAGCAGCTCAGTTGACAATCGATGAATCGAATGCCGTTTCAGCAGCTCAATCGGACAAGAAGAATCAAAAAGCTGGATTTTGGCTTACCGGAGTTGCGGTTTTTGTTTTCTGGAATCTTGCCACCTTGCTTGGCGCACTGGCTGGAAATCTAATGGGCTCAGTTGAGCAGTGGGGCTTGGATGCGGCCGCGGCCGCTGCCTTCTTGGGATTGCTATGGCCAAGACTCAAAGAAAGTTGGCAGCTCGCTTTGCTTGGTGCAGCGGTTGCCATTGCCACCACACCATTTCTACCAGCAGGTGTTCCTATACTTCTGGCGGCTGCAGTTGCACTGATTCCGTTGGGTGGTCGCAAGTGATACTGACCGTGATTATTGCCTCATTAGCCGTGTATAGCTGGAAGCTTTTGGGATATCTCATTCCAGAGAAATTCATCACTGAAAAGTTCAGGGACTTTGCTGAGAGAGTGACAGTCTCGCTGCTGGCGGCCATGGTTATGCTGCAAGGTTTTACTATTCAGGGACAGGTCGTGGTTGATGCACGACTTCCAGCATTGGTTGTAGCTTCCGTATTGCTTTGGCTGCGCGCCCCATACATTCTTGTTGTGATTGCCGGTGCTGCCGTAGCCGCTGTTCTTCGACTGCTAGGGCTCTAAGTCGTCTTCGCCGGGTTGCCAGCTAATTCCTGGCACGCCCCAGCCATACTCCTTAATCGCCTGCTGTGCTTCTTCCCTATGAGGCGAGATAAGTCGGTCAGCATAAAGAATGCCATCTAGGTGATCAAACTCGTGTTGAAATATCCTTGCCATCCAGCCGTGGACGCTTAATTCGTACTCATTACCTTTTTCATCCAATGCTTTCAAAACTGCCTCTTGCGCGCGCTTGAGCGGAAAGCGCTCTGTAGGAATTGATAGGCAACCTTCTGATTCCGTCTCTGGATCGGGCTCAATGTTCTCAATTTCTGAAATAATCAGAGATGGATTAATAGCGACACCGCGAAGTCGCGTTTCATCGAATTCATAGTCGTAAACAAATATTCTTAGACCCACACCAATTTGCGGAGCAGCCAATCCGACCCCAGGCGCAGCATCCATGGTCTCGAACATGTCTTCAATCAGGGCCGTTATTTCCGGGGTTATTTCGGCCACGGGCTCGGCTTTTCTGTGTAATACGGGCTCGCCTGTGATGAGAATTGGCAGGATGGTCACAGCTCAAATTTACCTTTGTTTCTTGGTCGTTGGTCTAGGCTGAGACCGCTGATTTCCTCTAGGAGAGTTTGATTGCTATCACCCGAAATTGTGCGGGCAATTGCAATACTGCTGGCAGTTCTGGGAGCCCTCTGTTTATCTATCGGGGCTCAATTTCAAAATGACGCCGTTAGGAAGCATTACGTTCCCAAGACCAGGAAGATATCAGCCCTTCGTTTTCGTCAGATTCTCGATTTAATTCGTCGTCCGCGCTGGCTCACTGGCACTTCGTTCTTGCTTTTGGCGGCTGTCTTTCAACTTGGAGCCTTGGCTCTGGCGCCACTCATTGTCGTTCAGCCCATCGGCGCGTTGGCGCTGATTCTGACATCTGTAATGAATGCTCGCATCCATAAGGTAAAGCTAAATGGAAAAACCATAGCCGCAATCTCAATCATCTTGCTAGGAGTTGCGTCATTCGTATCGCTAGCCGCTACGAGCGCAGTCACAACAGAAATGAGCGATCAGAAACTTCTGCAGGTCGTTGGGATTATGATCCTGTTGCTGGCAGTCTTTGGCCTATCTTTTTCATGGTCCAAGGGCAATGTTGGACCTTTGGCCTACATCCTTGGCGCTGGCATCCTCTACGGTTTCACTGCATCGCTTGCCAAGGTTGTTATTCAACGTATATACCAAGGCGACTACAACTTATTGACTCTTTTGGCGGTAGCTGCATTGCTTGGAGCTATTTTCTTAGGCGGCTGGTTTGTCCAAAATGCCTACGCTTCCGGCCCACCCGATTTGGTAATTGCTGGACTAACGGTGGTTGACCCAGCTGTTGCGGTTGGAATCGGTATCGTTATCTTGGGTGAGGCTTCTAAGGCAGATGTCACTCAAGTCAGTGGATTCATAGTCGCCGGTGCTATCGCGATGGCGGGAGTCCTAATGCTTTCGAAAGTCCACCCCCAACTGGTAGGTGAAAGAACTTAATGACCAAACCACTTAAAGTCGTTTTGGCCTGTGACACATTTGCTCCCGACATCAATGGCGCTGCACGATTTGCCGAGCGTTTGGCCGGAGGTTTGGTGCGCAATGGTCATGAGGTCCATATCATTGCTGCCGCCTTTGATTCTTCCGAGGGTCCCAGGATTGAGGAACACGATGGGGTGAACATGATTGTTCACAGACTCAGAAGTTACAAGGTTCCACAGCACAAAACCCTTCGCTGGACAGCACCTTGGAGTCTTACTCGCAAGATCGGCAAAATTCTTGATGATGTAGAGCCAATTGCCGTTCACATTCAATCTCACCTTTTGGTGGGTAGATTTGCCAACGTCGCAGCGCGAAAGCGCAAAATAAAGGTTTTGGCAACAAATCACATCATGCCGGAGAACCTAATCAAGTATTCTCTGTTGCCTAAGTTTATGCATGGTTTGATCATGCGAATTCTTTGGGCTGACGCAGGGCGCATCTTGCGAAAAATGGATGCAGTTACCACCCCGACCAAGCGCGCAGCAGAACTATTAGAAAAAGCAGCTGGAGTTACTGGTGTGTTGGCAATAAGTTGCGGTATCGATGCCTCAAGGTTTGCCAATGACTCTGCTGTCCAGAACAAAGAACCGATTGCATTGTTTTTGGGTCGACTAGATTACGAAAAGCGAGTTGACGTTCTACTGCGTGCCGTAGCCAGCCTGACGGAACACTCAAACCTTAGGGTTGAACTCGTGGGTGATGGGGGAGAGCGGGATCGCCTTAAGAAGCTTGCAATCTCACTTGGCATTTCGAACCGAGTGTCGTTTCTTGGCCACGTGACGGACGAAGAGTTGCCGGGCATCTACGAACGGGCAACTGTTTTTGTTATGCCATCAATTGCCGAACTCCAATCAATTGCGACCATGGAGGCAATGGCAAGCGGCAGACCGATTATTGGTGCTGATGCCATGGCCCTTCCGCATTTGGTGCACGACGGTGACAACGGCTATCTGTTTCCGCCAAATGACTCAGAGGCTCTAGCTGATCGACTAAGGCGTATCTTGACTGCAGATCAAGCCGAACTTAATCGCCTTAGCGAAAACTCACTGCACCTTATCCAGGCCCACGACATCTCAAGAACAGTTCGGATTTTTGAAGATCTCTACCTAGGTGTTGGTGAGGCGTCCCCAACAACGGATGACAACAAACCCTCGTATATGGCCCCAATTGGTCGCTTGAACGAATCAGTTCGAGCGAGGCTGGTTGAGTGGCGTTCTGATGCACTAGCTCTTCGAAGAAGGGCTGAAAATTTGCGACAGGAAGCACGAGAGCGTTTGGTTGAAATGCGGCAGGAAGTAAGAGGGCAAATTACTGATCTTCGTAGAGAAATTCAGCGACAGGCCAATAAGCTGCGTCGCCGGAGCGAAGATTAGTCTGAGCTAGGCTTAGGTTACCGGGGCGTTAGCTCAGCCGGTTAGAGCAGCGGACTCATAATCCGTCGGTCGCGG
>CAZTLT010000013.1:0-11066 GCA_964614615.1 uncultured Aquiluna sp.
ATGCTATTGCCCTCTAGAGGGACCTAGCAAAGCCTTGCAGGATAATCACGGCAAAAACTACAACTGTCCACGCTAAATCTAGGGAAATACCGCCCAATTGCAGCGGCGGGACAAATCTTCTGACAAAACGAATCGGCGGATCAGTCAGGGTGTAGGCAAAATCAAGTACCGGCAGCAATATCCCGCGGGGTCGCCAGCCGGGTTTGAGGCTCATTACTAAGTCAGAGATAAATCGCGCCAGCATTGCATAGAAAAACAATTGCAGGGCCCAATAAAGAACTTGACCGATAATGCTCATGACTACTGCATTAGGTCTTCGGCTTCGCCCTCGTCAGAGTCTGCGTCATTTACCGCAACATTGTGGGGGCTGAGAAGAAAGACCTTTGAGGTGACCCGGCGCAATTGGCCCTCTAGGCCTTCCTTGAGGCCAATCATGAAGTCAAGCATCCTCTTGGCGTCGGCTTCGCTCATGGCACCGATGTTGACAATTACAGGCACTCCGGTTCGGTAGTGCGCGGCAACTTCTTTGGCATCGGCATAGGTCTGCGGATCCAGAGTTACAATTTCGGACATTTCAGAGGAGCGTCGTGGTCGAGGCGCTGCCTTGATCGACTTCGGTGCACCCTCGCTCTTGGTTGGCTCATCGCTGCCAAAACCAAAAAACCCTAGGACTGAATTCAATGCTCCCATGTATGTCTCCTCAGTTCGCCTTCCAGACTAGGCGGAAATTGGCCTGGGGCCAGTAATGGCGCTCCCAACGCGAATGTGTGTCGCCCCCAACTTAATTGCAATCTCATAGTCTTCGCTCATTCCCATCGACAGCCGGTTGGCAGCCGGGGCAAGAGTCTGCAGCTGAGCAGACATACCAAGTGCCCGTTCAAATTCCGCTGCCGGGTCCTTCCCCAGGCCCGCCACTGCCATCACTCCCAACAGGTTAATTCGCTCGCTACTTAGCACCTGCTCGGCAAGGGACAAAAGATCACTTGGAGCAACACCTCCACGGGCTGGATCGTCCGTCAGATTGAGCTCGATGAAGCCATCAATTCGCTTTTCCTGCTTTTGGAGTTGCTTAGTCAGTTCGCTGGCTAACGATGGTCTGTCGATTGAGTGAATTGTCGACGCGTAGTCCAACACGCTTTTTACCTTGTTGGTTTGCAACTGACCCACAAAATGCCAGTCAACCTCAACCGCTGAAAGCTTAAGCTCGGCAGCTTTCTTGCTAGCCTCTTGATCTCGATTCTCGCCGAATGCTCTCTGGCCTAGCGTTACCAGCTCGCTGACCAGCGAAACCGGGTGATTCTTGCTGACAACAATTAAGTTGACCGAAGATTTATCTCTGCCCGCCGACTTGGCAGCTTGCTCAATGTTGGTAAGCACTGAGCGATAACGCTCAGCAAGATTCATTAGCGGAAGAAGTCTGGCAGATCTAGATCGTCGCCAAATGCACCGCGAGTGGTTGGCTGCACCGGTTGAGCCTGCACATACTCCGGCTCAGACACTAACTCTTCGGCACTTGGCAACTCAGCAACGATCTGCTCAGCCTCTTCGGATAACGCGGTTTCTAGCGCAACGGCTCCAGCGGCTGCAGCTTCGAACTTGCGGTGCTTAGGCTCACCGCCATCAAATCCAGCAGCAATTACTGTGATGCGAACTTCATCACCGAGGGTGTCCTCAATGGTTGCACCAAAAATGATGTTGGCCTCAGGATTGACGGCCTCCTGCACCAACCTGGCCGCATCGTCGATTTCGTGCAGTCCTAGATCAGATGCGCCTTGCACCAGCAAAAGAACACCGTGCGCTCCCTCGATGGTCGCCTCCAGCAGAGGCGAGGAAATTGCAATCTCTGCTGCTCTGACTGCTCGATCTTCTCCCTTAGCACTACCGATGCCCATCAAGGCAGAGCCAGCTCCCTGCATAACTGACTTCACGTCGTTGAAGTCGAGGTTGATGAGTCCAGGGATAACGATGAGGTCGCTGATTCCTTGAACACCAGCTCGAAGAACATCATCGGCAGTGATGAAAGCTTCTAGTGCAGACACTTTCTTGTTTGACATTTCTAGGAGACGCTGGTTTGGCACCACAATCAAAGTGTCAACTTCTTCGCGCAAGGCCTTGATGCCTTCTTCTGCCTGGATCGCCCGACGCTTTCCTTCAAAGTTGAATGGCCTAGTGACCACTCCCACGGTCAAGGCACCAAGTCTCTTCGCGATACGAGCAACAATCGGAGCACCACCGGTTCCGGTTCCTCCACCCTCACCCGCCGTCACAAAGACCATGTCGGCTCCGCGAAGGGCCGCCTCAATCTCGCTCTCGTGCTCTTCGGCAGCACGACGGCCAATCTCAGGATCAGCGCCAGCTCCCAAACCTCTTGTGACATCACGACCAATGCTCAGCTTGATGTCTGCATCGCTCATTAGCAGGGCCTGCGCATCCGTATTGATGGCGACAAACTCGACGCCCCGAACGCCAGCTTGGATCATGCGATTAAGCGCGTTTACGCCTCCGCCTCCGACTCCAACGACCTTAATGACTGCCTGATAGTTGGGTGACTGGGTCACTTCTGCCTCCTGCCATAAAACTCTCAAGTTAAGGCTGAGGCTTAACTTTCCAGAGAGTATTCAATTAGCGGCAAGAAGTTAGGCCCGAAATCCCAGTATTTACGCCAGATTCATGGGCGTGTCGGAAACAACAGTTCGCTCAGTCAAAGGCGACAACCGGGGCATTTGGGGATGAGACATCCACCCTGTTCACCCGATCAGTGCTCGTTGCTAAAAGTGAAGCCAACACCTCCGCTTTGAGAAGTGGGTCGCTGTTGGCTCCCCAGAAAACGTTAATTCCGCTATCTCGAAGAACGAATTGAGATGTCAGCTGGTCGCTGACGCTAATCGAACTGATGGAACTGTAAGTCTCAAGCGGCAAGCTCAGTAAAAGTTCCACGGCATGAGCAAAACGAGGATCCTGCAGGGTATTTCCCTGAAAGTCAAAAACAGGTAGGGCATCCTCGGCAGTTGCAACCGCAATTCTCACTCCTGCCGCGTCGAACATCTGTCGCTGCCCGGATTGGTTAATTATTAGTAAGGGCTGGCGCTCTCTTATCTTCACGCGCAAAGTATTCGGAGGCTCCGCTTGCAGGGCAAACGTCTCAATTAGTTCAAAACCCGCAAGTAAATCAGCCACTTCTTGATTGCTAACCAGCGTAAGTGGCTTATTCTGCAAAGACTGCAGGCTTGCCTCTAATTTCTCGGCGTTCAATCTCTGAGTTCCAACGATGCTTATTTGCTTGATGGCAAACAGGGGCGTGAAAAAAGATGCAATCAGTAATCCAACAACCACAAATGGCGAAATTACTAACACGATTCTGCCCCAAATAGTGAATGGGCCAAGAATCCGACTTCGCTTTAGTTTTGGGGCTTTTCTTCGTTCCTGCCGAATTAATTCTCGATTAGGTTTCTGCAACTACTTCTCCAGGGCTTCTAGCAAGCTTGGAACCATTCGATAAATGTCGCCACATCCCATCGTAATTATGAAGTCACCTGGCTTGGCAAGCTTGGCTGCGGCGGCTGGCACATCGTCCCAGTTCGGAACATAGTGCATGTTCTCTTTTCGCTTCGATCTGCTTGAGATCATCTCGCCAGTCACACCAGGTTCAGGATCCTCACGCGCAGGGTAAATGTCGGTAACCACCGCCTCATCACTAAGCAATAGCGCATCGGCAAACTCCTGCGCAAACAGGCGAGTGCGACTAAACAGGTGTGGCTGAAAGACAGTAATAAGCCTCCCCTCACCCACTACTGCCCTAGCAGCAGTCAAGGCTGCTATTACCTCAGTCGGGTGATGCGCAAAGTCGTCATAGACTCGCACGCCTCGTTTCTCGCCGTGCAACTCAAAGCGTCGCTCGGTGCCAGCAAAACTCTCCACAGCTTTGGCGATTTTGTGAAAATCAAAACCCAGTCCCACTAGACAGGCAATCGCGGCAGCGGCGTTGTGGGCGTTGTGCGCCCCCGGGATCGACAGCTGAAGGCTTACCTTCTGGCCCAAATACAAAAGTTGAAACGCGACGCGAGGACCGCTGGCATCGATATCTAAAATTTGAACAGCCGCTTCATCACTTTCTCCGAAGGTGAGGACTTTTGGATGACGGAGTAATTTAGTGACGGCCTTGGCTCCTTCGTCATCAGCAGATATCACAACCATTGATTTGGCGGCATTGGCAAACTTGGCAAACTCAGCCTGAAACGCCTCCAAAGAGCCATAGTGATCAAGGTGGTCCGGGTCGACATTTGTTATGACAGCAACGGATGTGTCGTAGTGCAAAAAAGAACTGTCAGATTCATCTGCTTCAATCACAAAGTGCTCTCCTTGGCCAAAGGCACTAGAGGCTCCAAATTCGGCAATCACTCCACCGTTTACAAAACTTGGGTCTGCACCAAGCCTGGATAGACCAGTGATTATCATTCCGGTGGTAGTTGTTTTTCCATGCGCTCCAGCAACTGCAATCAACTTTCCCCGCGAAGCCAAATGCGCCAGAAGAGCCGAGCGATGGAGGACAGGAATCCCAAGCGACTTGGCTTTCAGATACTCAGGGTTATTCGGCCAAAGTGCACTAGTCACAACAACGGTGTCAGCACCCTTGAGATTATCTTCATGATGGCCGATGGTGATATCCGCACCTAATTGTCGAAGGGCAGCAATATTTGAAGAATCTCTTACGTCACTGCCGGAAACCTGATGGCCCATCCCGATAATCAGTCTGGCAATTCCTGACATGCCAGAACCGCCAATCCCAACGAAATGCACTTTGCCTAAGTGTTCAGGAATTGGTTGGCTGTAATCGGGCTTAATCACCGCTTAAGTATTCACCGCATTCAACAACATTGCTTGAAGCTGCGCTGTGCCGTCCAAAATCGCTACAGAGCGGGCGGCTCGCGACATTTCCTGCACAGTTTGCCGATGGCTGATTAGCGGGATAATGCGCTCCTTGATGTAGTCAGCAGAGAGGCTGGCGTCTTCAATCATTATTCCTCCACCCACCGCAATGACCTGCTCAACATTGAATCTCTGCTCGCCATTACCAACCGGATAAGGCACATATAGGGCAGGCAGCGCGCAAGCTGTAAATTCACTTACCGTGGAGGCACCAGCTCGTGATATTGCAAAGTCACTGGCGGCAATTGCTACTTCCATGGCATCGCAGTAGATAATTCTTTTGTAGCCAGCCTCGGCTACTTCAGCCAGTCCTGCCACTGGTCCGACGATGTGTAGAACCTGAATTCCAGCTGCCCGAAGATCTGCTCTTGCTTGCTCGATTGCCTGATTGATAGTTTTGGCGCCCTGCGAACCTCCGGTAACTAAAAGCGTTGGCAAGCTCGGATCCAAGCCCAATTCAACCCGAGCCTGCTGCTGGTTTATTGAGCTGCCATTTTGGAACTCTTTTCGAAGTGGCATGCCAACTAACTTGGCGTGCGGAAGATCGGTATTAGGGAAACAGATGGCAACGCTCTTGGTAAACCTTGCCCCTAACTTGTTTGCGAATCCTGCTCGCGCATTAGCCTCGTGCACGACAATCGGCACCCTGGCCAGCACTGCTCCAATGTAGGCGGGAGCGGAGGCGTAACCGCCAAACCCAACAACCGCTCGCATCCCCCGGGACTTGATAATCCGATAAACCTGCAAGCTTGCAACTAAGAGTCGAGGAAGAAAAGTAAACATCGCCAGGGATAATTTCCGCGGTAGCGGGAGCTTAGGAATGGTTAGTAGTTCGAACCCGCGCTGTGGGACGAGGCGGCTTTCTAGCCCCTCTTTTGTTCCCAGCGCAACAGCGTGATGTCCAGAATCTCTCAGACTTTCAGCCAGTGCCAGCAATGGATTGACATGTCCACCAGTGCCGCCGCCAGCGAGCAAAAAATTCACTTATCGCAACTTCCGACTAGAAGTTTGGAGCCGATCTCTTTCGACTGCCAAAACAATTCCGATACCAAGCAAGGTTGCGATGGTAGAGGAACCTCCGGCAGAAATCAGCGGGAGCGGCACTCCCAGCACCGGAAACAGACCGAGCACAACACCGATATTGATGAAGGCTTGCATAGAAATCCAAACCATGACACCAGCCACAAGATTGCGCGAGAAAGCATTGGTTTGCTGCTTTGCAATCGAAAACAGAACCATGGCGAGGGCAAGGTAAAGACCAATTACGCTTATTGCCCCAAGCAACCCAAGTTCCTCACCGATCACTGCAAAAATAAAGTCATTCTCAACTTCCGGAATCCAGCTCCATTTAAGTTTTGATCGACCAAGTCCAGTTCCCCAAAAACCGCCGGCTGCCAGGGCCCAAGTGCCCTTTTCAAATTGCCACATAACTCCCATTGGGTCAGCGCCATCAGGATTTAACCAAGCTTCAAAACGAATTCGACGGGAAGCCGATGACATAATCGCCGCAGCGGCTCCCGCAACAATTAGCGCAGACAATCCCAGCCAACGACCAAGCGGCATGCCCGCAAACAGAAACATCGCCATCAAGGTGACGCCAATTACAACACCAGTTCCAAGGTCTCTTCCAATTAGCGCCACCAGACCAACGGCTACCGCCGAAACACCAAGCACCATGCGCCAGATTTGTCGGTCGGTCTCAGGATCTTGATTTAGTTGAGCAAGTTGCAATGCCAGCGCAACAATAAGGGCAATTTTCAAAAACTCAGCTGGCTGGATAGTGGTGATTCCGATATCTAGCCAGTTTCTGTTGCCGTTGATTTCCACACCAAAAAAAGCGGTCACTAACTGTAGAACTAACATTCCCAGTAAAACCGGAGGAGCTAAGCGTCGATAGATGTCCAGCTTCAAATTTGATAGAACCACTAAACCAAGGAAGCCAACCACCACATAGAGGCCTTGCCGAAGAAAAGTGTAGGCAGCGTTGTCGGTTTCTTTATAGCTATCAACTGCTGAGGCACTTGCCACCATGATCAGGCCAACTGCCACTATCAAAACGGTGAGTCCAAGCAGTAAGGCTGCCTGCCGCGATTGAGCCTTAAATTTGGGTTTCAGCGCATCACGAATAGTCACTGCAGACCCCCGACGGCGCTGATGAATTGATTACCCCGATCGGCATAATCCTTGAATTGATCCATTGAGGCTGCAGCAGGAGCCAGTAAGACAACATCGCCAGGCTTGGCTAATTCGGCAGCTTCCCGCACAGCTTTCTCCATTACCGAGTCTCCTGTTATGACCCTAATTGGCAAGTTGGGCTGAAGTTCGGAGAAAAGCCGTTGAAGCTCGGAGCTGTCAGCTCCTAATAGGACCGCACCTCGGAGCCGATTGGCGTGTTCAGCAATGAGTTCCCTGGGTGAAGTCCCCTTTAGAAGACCACCGACAATCCAGACCACCGAGTCATAGCTACGGAGCGAGCTATCTGCAGCGTGAGGATTGGTGGCTTTAGAGTCATTTACATAGCGAACTCCTGAAACCTCTGCGACCAGTTGATTGCGATGCGGAGCCAGCCTGAACGTATTAATTGCGTGCTTAATAGCTGCTGGAGTAACCCCCGCAGCTCTAGCTAAGGCAGCAGAAGCGGCCACGTTGGCTAGCAGGTGTGGTGAAGGGATTGCAATTTGCGAGATGTCCTCAATAGTCGCAAGTTCTAACGCTTCCTCGGCTCGATTTTCCAAAAAGGCCCTATCCACCAATACATCTTCAACAAATCCAACTGAAGATTTTTGTGGAGAAAATAACGAAAACGAGATTCCTCTGCAACCTTCCTCGACTTCTGCCTGCTTTGCTGCCTCAAAAGTTTTCTTGTCTTGCTCGTTAAAGATGATTGCTGCCTGAGTTCCGTTGTAAATCTTGGACTTAGCTTTGAAATAGTTGTCCGCACCATCGTGCCAGTCGTAGTGATCTTCAGCGATGTTCAAAAATGCAGAAGCTAGCGGGTGAATCTCCTTGATGTAATGCAACTGAAAGCTGGATAGCTCAACCACGAGATAGTCAAAACCCTTTGGATCTCGGATGGCATCTAGAATTGGCACTCCAATATTTCCACAAGCAATGGTTCTGTATCCCTCAGCACCAATCATTGCGGCCGTCAGTTCACAAACCGTAGTTTTTCCATTGGTACCAGTTACCGCTACCCATTCAGCGCTCTTCTCAGTCTTGTCCCTCAGACGCCACGCCAAATCAATGTCGGTAAGGATTAGTGCATTGAGTTCTACGAGCCTTGCCACGAGTGGGTGCCTGGGATCGAAGCCAGGCGAGACGATGACAAAGTCGAACTTTCCAACCGACTCCAGCACCCCAACGGTCTCATCGGCAATAAATCTGGAACCGATTACCTCAACGAGTTCGATTAGTTTGGGGTCTGCATCCCGTCCCACCACTGTTGTGGTCACACCTAGTTCAACTAGCGTATCGGCAACGCTGAAGCCGCTTTTTCCTAACCCCAAAACCAACGCGGAAAGCTTGGACCAATCAGCGTGCCATGAGTTAGGCAGGGTCATAGTCCGTAAATCCACTCGACGTAAAACAGGCCGACACCGGCTGCAACGCAAAGAGCTGCAATAATCCAGAATCTAACCACGATGGTGATCTCTGCCCATCCCTTTAGTTCAAAGTGATGATGCAGAGGAGACATTCGGAAAATTCTCTTGCCAGTACCAGTTCGCCACTTGGTGAACTTAAAGTAGCTACGCTGTAGGACCACCGAGCCGGTAACAATTACAAAGATGCCGCCAATTAGTAACAGTAAAAGTTCCGTCCTGCTCAAAATAGCTAGCGCGGCTAGCGCCCCGCCAAGCGCTTGCGAACCTGTGTCACCCATGATCAGCTGAGCTGGTGAGGTATTCCACCACAAAAAGCCAAGACAAGCTCCAACAATCGCAGCAGCAACTGTAGCCAAATCCAATGGATCCCGAACTTCATAACAAGCCGAGAGGTTCTCTACCGCAGTCCTACAGGACTGGTTGAACTGCCAAAAACCAATCACAACATAGGCGCCGATAGCCAAAACGGCAGAACCAGAAGCTAGGCCATCTAAGCCGTCTGCAATGTTCACACCGTTAGAAGAGCTTGCTACCAGAAGAAAAATCCAGGCTACGAACAAACCGATGCCGATGGTGCTACCCCAGAAGAATAAATCGATTGGCAGGTCACGGAAAAGCGAAATGTGAGTGGAGGCCGGCGTCAGACCATTTGAGTCTGGAAACTGAAGTGCCAAGATGGCAAAGGTAACGGCGACAGCACCTTGCCCGATAATTTTGGCCCATCCGCCAAGACCAAGACTGCGCTGATTCCTAACCTTCATGTAGTCGTCAATAAAGCCAACCGCACCTAAGCCGAACATCATGAACAAAACAAGCAGCGCCGAAGGGCTAGGAACCTCTTCGTTCACGAGCTTTGCAACAAAGTAAGCAACCGCGGTGGATCCCAAGATAACCACGCCACCCATGGTGGGAGTGCCGCGCTTTATCTGGTGCGACTGCGGTCCATCATCTCGAATGAACTGGCCCCAGTTCAGTCGTTTGGCAATACGGATAAAAAATGGAGTCGCAAAAAGGGCTAGGAAAAGAGAGATTCCACCTGCGGCCAATAAAGCTCTCACTGAACACCCGCCAAGTCGTCTCCCAGGAACCTCAACCCGGCGATATTACTTGCCTTCACAAGCACAATATCCCCAGCTCGCAGCCTGTCGCGGATTATTTCATAGGCGTTACTGATGCTTTCAATGAACTCGCTTTCGCCGTCCCAGCTACCCTCTTGGCTGGCAGCCATGTGAATGAGCTTTGCCTCTTGACCTATCACGAACAATTTGTCGATATTCAAACGAACCACCAATCGGCCAATTGAGTCGTGTTCCTCGTTCGAAAATTCACCAAGTTCCGCCATGTAGCCAAGAACGGCGATTGTTCGATGTCCACCTTTCCCCAATACAGCAAGAGTCTGTAGTGCTGCGCGCATGGAATCTGGTGAAGCGTTATAGGCATCATTGATAACCCAGTAGCCGCTTGGGGATTTCAATAGCTGCATTCGCCAGCGCTCTGCCAGTTGCATTTGAGAAACGGCAGCAATTGCCTGCTCGACGGGTACACCTAGTTCGGCTCCGACCGCAATCGCGGCAAGCATGTTCATTGCCTGATGTTCACCAAGAATTTTCAAAGTGACTTCAAATTCTCTAGCGCCGTGCTGGAACCTTGTCGTAGTTCCGCTGAGATCAAGCCGTGTGCTAAGCAGGCGGTAATGCGCATCAGTAGCAAAGCCAAACCCAACTCTCTTACCGCTGAATGTGAAATTACGAACTCTCGGATCGTCATAATTCAAAATTGCAGCGTTTTGGATGTGCGGCATCATTTCAGCCTTAATTTTCTCGGTTACATCTATGCCGCCAAATTCTCCAGCATGTGCCATACCAACTTTGAGTTGAACACCAATGTCTGGTTTGGTCCAGCTCGCTAACCGATCAATGCTGCCGATTCCAGCGGCACCCATTTCGAGCACCAGAAACCTGGTTTGTTCGGTTAGGCGCAAAACCGTGAGGGGAAGACCGACTTCATTATTGAAAGAAGCAACCGGTGCTACCGTCTCGCCTTGACTGGATAAGACCTTTTCCAACATGTTTTTGGTTGAGGTCTTGCCATTAGATCCAGTAATTCCTACGACTTTGAGTTGACCATTAGCTCGAACCATTGAAAGAACAAACGAGGCCAAATCACTGAGCGCTCTGACTGTGTCGGGCACAAGTATCTGATCAATTGGAATTTGCTCCATCGGCCTCGAAACGACGGCCAATGTTGCACCTTGTGAAAAGGCGTCGCCGACATAGTCATGGCCGTCTTCGTTCTCACCAAGCTTGGCAAAGAAAATTCCACCACTATCAATTTGTCGCGAGTCGGTCTGCACCTCCCCCGAGACCACACGAGCGGCGTCACCGCGCACGATTTCGCCGGACATCGACTTAGCAATTTGCGAGATTGTGAGACTAAGCATTCTCAACCTCCGCCTTGGCAATTGCTATCGCATCAAATTCAACTTTCTTGCCCGCAACCTCTCGATATTTAAGTTGGCCGGGCCCACACCACAGCACC
>CAZTLT010000013.1:11089-15731 GCA_964614615.1 uncultured Aquiluna sp.
TGCAATAGCCACAGCTTTCGCGATGGCCTCAGCTGGATTGGGTTCTTCAAAAACTTTGCAATCGAGTTCGCGAGCTGCTTCTAACAGTGTGGCCCTAATGAGAGCGGGGTTCTCATCACGAGGATGCTGGTCGGTGATTATCAACTTATCCACTCCTGCGCAGGCAAGAGCCATCTCTCTTCGCTTGCCCTGATCTCGATTTCCAGATGCGCCGAGCACAACCACTAATCTGCCATGTCTAGCAAGTAACTCTTGAACGGCACTGCTGACGCCGGCTGGCGTATGGGCGTAGTCGACATAGACCACGGGTTCTTTGTCACTCACTCTTTGCAATCGGCCAGGGATTTGTTGGTCAATTTTTTTTGCTGCAGCTTCTAACTCAGAGGCTGAAACTCCATGTTCAAGGAGCATTACAGCGGCGAGTGCAAAGTTCTTTGCCATTAAGTGACCCTGACCAAAATCTAGTCTTACCTGGGCTTTACCAGAAATGGCTATGTGCGAATCAGAAAAACTAACTTGGTAATCAAGTTTTGGTCCAATGCCAACCTTAGGAATTTCTACTGCTTGGTAGAGCTTCAGACCGAATTCATCCTCGACGTTGATAACGGCGCGCTTGGCAAGCTCTGGACTGAAAAGCCTGGCCTTTGCCTCCAGATAGTTCTCCATGGTTCCAAAGTCATCCAGGTGATCACGTGAAAGATTGGTGAAGCCAGCGATGTCAAATTGCAATCCATCCACTCGATTGCGAACCAAGGCTTGGGCTGATACTTCGAGCGCAGCAGTCATCTGTCCGAGCTGGCGCATTTGACTCAGCAACTGGTGCAACCTAGGAGCTTCGGGTGTTGTTAGTTCACTGACTGTGCTAGCAGAACCAACAATTTGTGCGGCGCTGGAAATAAGTCCGGTTGGAATTCCAGCGGCGTGCAAAAGTCGCTGCAAGTAAAAGGAAGTAGATGTTTTTCCATTGGTACCAGTGACTCCGAGTAAACCTGTACTTGGGGTTTGAAATATCTCTCGTGCAAGAAATCCGGCAATTTGCCTTGGCTGAGGGTGCAGAAGTGTCGGCAGCGGATAAATACCCGGTTTATCCGTTAGCAACGCTGTGGCACCCGCTGCTATTGCGGCAGACAGAAAATCTAGGCCGTGACTTTTCTCGCCCTGCACAGCGACAAAAATGGAATCTTTCTCACAAAAGTTTGAGGAAATCGCAATTGACTTGGGTTCAACAAGGGCATCACCAACCAAAGTGCAATCAAACTTGCTGGCCAGTGAGCCGAGGTTACTCACCGGTTTTTCCATATCTGTTGGAGGGGATGTCATCACGAGGAGCGGATGTAGAGGGTGGGACTCGATAGTGCTTTAGCGCCTGCTGCATGATTGCTTTGAATGGGCCAGTTGCCTTTACCGAGTTGGTCTCCCCGACTGGCTTGTAGATGGTCACACCGACAATGAACCTGGGATCTTCAGCTGGTGCAATACCAAAAAATGATATTGCGAAGCGCTCGCCGTATCCTTCGCCTTCTCGGATTTCAGCAGTTCCGGTCTTGCCAGCAACTCTGTAACCAGGGATTCCAGCTAGCTTTCCAACTCCACCGTATTGGACCACCTTTTCCATCAGTTGCAAATTCATTTCCGCTGACTCTTTGCTGATCACTCTCGTGCTGTTGCGCTCTGGCGAGTAGATGACTTCCCCATCACTATTGACACAGCTGTCAACCAAACTCGGGCTAAGACGGACTCCCTCATTGGCAATTGCTTGGTAGGCAAATGCCATCTGCAGTGGTGTTACCGCGACTCCTTGGCCGAAGAGATGGGTGTAGCGGTCGGAATACTGCCACTCGTCATAGGGTCGAAGGATTCCTGAGCTCTCACCCTCGAAATTCAAATCCGTTGTTTTACCGAAGCCAAACTTCTGCAGATACTTGAATCGGGTCTTTTCGTCAATTTTCATACCGAATTCGTAAATGCCTGTGTTAGAGCTGTAGCGCAAGACCCCGGCAAGGGTTAGCTCATAAGGCTCATGACGGAAACTGTCCTTAATAAATTCGCCGTACTTAAGCTTCAGTCGATCCGGCGCCGTTACGGTTTCATAGATGCTGGCAGATTTACTATCCAAAACCATGGCTGTCGATACCGCTTTCATGACTGAACCCGGCTCAAAAGCGAACTGCATAATTCGACTACCGCGATCAGCTGCGTCAGATGCACCGGGATCATTTGGATCTACCGTCGGCGCTTCAGCTGCCGCAAGAATACGACCCGTCTTCGCTTCAACAACAATTGCACTCGCCCACTGTGCACTTAGGTCAGCAACTGACTTAGCCAACACCTGCTGAGCAAAGAATTGCAAATTGGAATCAATACTTAGATTAAGCGACCCACCATCTTGAGTTGGTTGAGTTACCTGACTAGAGGTAGGAATCCGCACACCTTCTGCTGAACGTTCGTAGGTCTCTTGACCATCCACGCCAGCCAGACAACTGTTGTATTGACGCTCCAAACCAGCAAGGGGTGTTCCATCTGAGCTAACAAAGCCCAAGACGTTGCCAGCTACTGCGCCGTTGGGATAAAGGCGGTAGGAAAAACGATCCCAATAGATCCAAGGGATGTCTAGCTCTCGAATCTGGTTATAGACAATCGCATCAACCTTCTTGGCAAGATTTGAATAGGCGGAATCGCCACTTATCTTCGCTAAGACCTCGTCAACTTCTAAGCCCAGCACCCTGGCAAGCTCTTGCGCCGCGGTTTCAACAGAAATTTCAGTCCTGGTGCCATCTTGGTAGCGAATCACTGGTCCGACATTTTTTGGAGCAGCATTTATGTCATACCTAAACACCGTTCGTGCCAGCACCTCACCGCTGGAGTCAAGAATGCTGCCGCGCAAAGCGGTTAGCGTGCGAGTTTCTTTTCTGCTCTCGAGCGATTCTGCTCTAATTTCATCTGCCCGGACAATTTGGAAATCGACCAAGCGAAAACTTAGAGCGACCACTAGTAGGACCAGAGAAAGTGCGAAAAGAGACAGGCGACGAGTCACGCTTGCGTGATTGCCCATGTTGCCCTACCTGGTTGGTGACGCTGGTATTTGACCTGCCACCAAAGTTACTTCAGAGCCGTTATTGCTCTTGTCTGCCACACTGGTCTCTGCCTCAGCGGAAGGTATGGATCCTTCCGAAAAGTCACTGATCGTCACCATGGCAGAGTTGGCCACTAGATTTGCGCTGGCCGCTGAAGAACCAGCCCGGGCGGGCTTGGGAGCGCCATAAATCTTGTCAAATTCGATGTCAATCAAGACTGACGAGGGGTTGGCAACCATGCCAAGTTGATTGGCGGCATCCGCCAGATTTTGTGGAGATGCCAGAGAATCAACCTGCTCCTGAATGATCTGGACTTCAGTAGCTAGCTGACGCTTTTCGTTCGACAGCTTGCTGAGATAGTAAGCATCCTGAGTCAGTGCCATGTTTAGACCAAGCTGAATGAGTTGAACCAGCACAATTCCAATCACCAGTAGCAAGCCAGTGAACAGTCCGGGTCTTAGCTTCTTTGCCTCGTTGGCACTTAGCATCATCATTCTCATTAGGCAGCCTCCAGCTTTTCTGCCGCGCGCAGACGAGCCGATGCTGCACGCGGGTTTTGACTCAGTTCAAATTCGCTCGCTCTTTCAACACCCTTGGTGATGACGCGAAGCCGAGGTCCGGATCCAGGAAGTTCTACTGGTAATTCAATTGGCGTGCTAGAGGTCGCAGCACTTTGAAATGCTTGCTTGACGATTGCGTCCTCGAGCGAGTGATAGCTCATCACGACAATCCGGCCGCCAACTGAAAGCGCGGCAATTGCTTGGGGAATAGCGGAACTTAGGATGGCCAGCTCATCGTTAACCGCAATTCGCAAGGCCTGGTAAACACGTTTGGCCGGGTGGCCAGTTTGCTTGCCGGGAGCTTTTGGAACCACTGATTCAACAATCTCGTTTAGCTGGGCCGATGTTTCAACGGCAGAACTAGCGCGTTGGCGCACGATGGCGCGAGCAATCGGTGCAGCGTACCGCTCCTCGCCATAAGTCCTAAAAATTCTGGTGAGCTCTTCTTCGGAAGCACTCGCCAATAGTTCTGCGGCGGTCGAACCGTGTGACTGGTCCATGCGCATATCAAGTGGAGCGTCCTGCGCGTAAGCGAAGCCACGCTCCGCT
Source organism: uncultured Aquiluna sp. (assembly GCA_964614615.1). Taxonomy (GTDB): domain Bacteria; phylum Actinomycetota; class Actinomycetes; order Actinomycetales; family Microbacteriaceae; genus Aquiluna. Next base: position 15,273 of record CAZTLT010000013.1, read on the forward strand.
GAGTCAAGCTGCATAGAAGATACGCCTAGGTCAAACAGCACTCCCTGCACTGACTGAATGCCCAATTCCGCAAGAACACTTGCAAGCTGATCGTAAGTCGCCAGCACACCGCGAAAGCGAGAGCCAAATTTTCCAAGTCGTTCGCTTGCTAGTTCAAGTGCTTCGGGATCACGATCGAATCCGATTACGGTCAAATCGGAATGAGTATTGAGTAGTGCCTCAGTATGACCGCCAAGACCAAGCGTTGCATCAACAACTACGGAGTCTTTTTGAATGCCGGGTCTAAGAAGCTCTAGGCACCGGTGCAGCATTACGGGTTCGTGCAGGTTAGCAATTTGGTTCATGAGCTTTGGATCTTGATCCCTGCCTCCAGATCCTTGTCCGAGCCGTGAGCCTGGTTTTCACAGTGTCCGACTTAGGGGAAGAAAGCCGGTTCGGCCAAGGACTTGAAAGCAGGGT
>CAZTLT010000014.1:0-15431 GCA_964614615.1 uncultured Aquiluna sp.
CACGCTTCTGCATGTACTTTCCAGCCTTTGGGGTTAGAGCAATCCCGAGCGCGCGTGATAAACGTGTCTTGCTTCGGGTTCTAGTTGTCTTAGACAAGCAAATACCTCTCAATTATTTTCATTGGATTGTGTCGGATCTCCAGCCGCTGAGCCCAGACAACCTAAGGATTGTAGCAGGAGGGGTGTTGCTTGTCACTCCCCCGTCAGCAGTCTGCGGATGGCCCGATAGCGCTCAGTAAGGGTCTTTTCGTAGCCTCTGTCGGTCGGAACAAAAAGGTCTTTGGCATCGGAATAGCGCTGACGCACTATCCCGGCAGGGTTGTCATGCGGGTAGACGTATCCGACTGCCCCGGTAGAGCGAAGTGGGGCGGGCACCGGTGGGGCGAAACCTTCCCGGACCTGCTCGATAGCTGTATCGATTGCGAGGTAGGCAGAATTAGATTTTGGGGCCAAGGCTAAATAAACGGTTACTTCCGCCAGCGGGATTCTGCCCTCAGGCATACCAATCTTTTCGACCACTGATGCCGCAGCCTCAGCAAGTATTAGGGCGTTGGGATCGGCTAATCCGATATCCTCCGACGCCAAAATCATCAGACGGCGCGCAATAAATCTCGGATCTTCGCCACCGACAATCATTCGCGCGAGGTAGTGCAATGCCGAGTCAACATCTGAGCCTCTGATGCTTTTTATGAAGGCACTTATGGTGTCGTAATGAGCATCTCCTCCGTCATCGTAGGCAAGTGAGCTTTGACTTACCTCCTTGACGTCTGAAAGGGAGACTGTTGATTCAACCGAGTTTGCTGAGGCTTCTAACAAAGAAAGTGCCCGCCTCGCGTCTCCACCGGAGATCCTTACTATGTAGTCGAGGGCCTCGCTATCAAACTCTCTGCCTTTGAGAAGCTGATCACTCTCAAGCGCTCGATCAAGTAGTTGCCTGACTTCTGACTCTTGGAGTGGCTCTAGATTGATTACGAGTGATCTTGAAATAAGTGGCTTGATGACACTGAAGGATGGATTCTCGGTAGTGGCGGCAATTAGGGTCAAGACACCAGATTCAACCGCACCCAATAACGCGTCTTGTTGTGCCTTGCTGAAACGGTGGATTTCATCAAGAAAGAGAACCGTCAGCTTTTCATAGGCCTGCAAATCAGTTCGAGCGACGTCTATTACCTCTCTCACCTGGGAGACACCAGCACTGATTGCGCTAAGTTCAACGAACTTTGCTCTGTTGGAACTTGCTACCAATCTGGCGAGGGTGGTTTTCCCGCTGCCCGGCGGACCCCAAAGAATTATGGAATTCAGACCCCGGCTGAAATCTCCCTGAACAAGCCGATTGAGCGGTGAACCTGCTTTCAGCACACCAGAATGGCCGACCAACTGCTCTATCGAGCTCGGTCGAAGTCTTTCTGGTAGCGGGGTCACCACAACTGGATTCTATGCGCTCTAGAATGGCTGGTCGGAAGGCGTTCCCATGAAAAAAGATGACAAGTTATCCAGCTATCAAGCTAAGCAAGATCTGATTCAAGGCAGGAAGAAGATTGCAACCAAGGACAATCGTGTTGCGATCATTTCTACTGCAGCTGCCCTAGTCTTGGCACTTGCGGGTCAGTTTCTTTACTTCAATGTAGGTCCAGGATCCGTTGTAACGGAGCCAAATGAAACCCCAACAGAGGACTCGACTACTGAGTACTCCCTGCCATCTCCTTCTGTTGCTGAATCAAGGGTTTGGCAGAGTTCACTTGATCTAAATGGCTCTGCGCTATCTCTCGAACTCGATGGCGTGAATGCTCCTCAAGCCGTTGCAAACTTTGTCTACTTAGCCCAAGAAGGTTATTTCGATCAGCTCAACTGCCACCGCCTTGTGACCGAGGGCATCTATGTATTGCAATGTGGCGATCCAAACGGAGACGGAACGGGTGGCCCTGGATATAACTTTGGTCCAATCGAAAACGCTCCGGCAGGTGATCTTTATGAAGAGGGATTCCTTGCCATGGCTCGTCGAGGCGGCGATGCATCATCCATGGGAAGTCAGTTCTTCATCGTGTATCAGGACTCGGTAATACCCTCTGATGAGGCGGGCGGCTACACGGTTTTTGGGAAGGTCACCAGCGGATTGGAAGTCGTCAAGGCCATAGCACAGGCTGGAACAGCAGACGGGTCAAGCGATGGCAAGCCGGCTAGCGAGGTCAAGATTGGCAATGTTTCGGTAGAGTAAAAAGTCGCGAAATCAGGAGAGAACTTGGGCGCTAATGAATTTGGTCGGGTGGACGAGAAGAACTCGGTTTATCTGAAGGATCAGGGCACCGAGCGACTTGTCGGTCAGTACCCAGATGTCTCAGCTGATGAAGCCATTGCCTTCTTCATTCGCAAGTTCGAGGACCTCGAGGCCCAAGTGAGAATCCTCGAGCAAAGAATCGCCAACGGGATTAATGACGCCAAAAGTCTCAAAGCCACTCACGCAACCTTGAAGAAGGAAGTATCCGAGCCAAAAGGCGTTGGCAACTATGAAAATCTTCGTAGCCGCTTGGAAAAACTTATGCCAGCCATCGAAGAGGCAGCCGCTAAGGCTAACGAGGCTCGTGAAAAGGCAGTTGCAGCCGCCCTTGAGGAAAAGGAGCGAATTGCTAAACGTGCTGAAGAGCTTGTCAGCAACCTCGGCTCAATCAACTGGAAAAAGAGTGGCGAGGAGATGGCTGAACTATTTGCCAAGTGGCAGCAACTCCAAAAAGATAGCCCGAAGATTGCTAAATCAATAACAGACCCGATCTGGAAGAGATTCTCGCAAGCTCGTGCCCAGTTTGAATCCGGCAAGCGCAAGTACTTTGCAATGCAAGATGCCAAGTTCAAAGAAGCCAAGAAAATCAAAGCCGAACTTACAAAGAAGGCAGAAAGCCTAGCTGAAAAGGGTGCCGCTGCGGCAGCTGAGTATCGCAAGTTGCAAGCGGAATGGAAGAAGGCCGGCAAGGCAGGAAAAATCGAAGAGGCCCTCTGGGAGGCGTTTCGTGGAGCCGGCGACAAGATCTTTGAGAAGAAGAAAGAACTGGACGAAAAGCTGGCTTCATCGCATGCCGAGAATCTAGCTTCGAAGCAAGCTCTCCTAATCGAGGCTGAAGCTATTGCGCTAACAGATTTGAAAGCCGCAAGAAGCAAGCTTTCGCAGATTCAAGCAAAATGGTCGAAGATTGGACACGTCCCAAAGGACCAAGTCAAAACCATCGAGGGACGACTGAGGCAAATAGAGACCAAACTTGCCGAAGCTGAGAAGGAAGCTTGGCAGAGGTCTGATCCAGCCGCGAAGGCTCGCAGCAACGCTTTTGTTGAGCAACTAGAAAAGGTAATTACAACCCTTGAAAAAGAGCTAGCGGCAGCACCGGAGCCAAAGAAGAAAGAGATTCAAGATCAGATCGAATCTCGGCGGGCGCTGCTAGTTGCCGCTCAAAACGCCGTCGACTAAGCACCTTTAACGCGGTAAACGTCATAGACATTGTCTATTCGGCGCACCTGGTTCAAAAGATGATCTAAGTGGGATGGATCTGCCATTTCAAAAACAAATCTGCTCAGTGCGACTCGATCGCGACCGGTTGACACCGTTGCACTAAGAATGTTTACGTGATTTTCCGTCAACACTCTAGTGACGTCAGAGAGCAATCCACTTCTGTCCAAAGCTTCGACTTGAATCTGGACCATAAAGACTCCCCTTGAATCTTCTGACCATGAAACTTCAACAATTCGTTCGCTTCGCAAGCTTTTGACGTTCTTGCAATCTGAGCGATGGACAGAAACGCCATCACCGCGGGTAATGAAGCCAACGATTTCATCGCCCGGGACTGGCGTGCAGCAACGCGCCATCTTGGTCATGACATCGGCCGATCCCCTAACCAAGACACCCTGGCTAGCCGTTCTAGGGCCGCGAAGGGACTTAGGGACCTGAATCGGTATCTCTTCTGTCTCAGGCTCAATAATGCCCTGGAGTAGTTTCAATCTCTCGATGACACTGGAGGCAGATACCTGACCTTGGCCAATCATCGAATACAAGGCTGAAACATCGGCTAACTTGAAATCTTCCGCAACCTCTGCGAGCAATTCCGAGCTAATCAATGACTGCACTGGCAGTCCCTGGCGTCTTAGTCCACGAATGAGAGCTTCTTTGCCCTCTTCAGAAGAATGTTCCTTGCGTTCTTGGGTAAACCAGTGCTTGATCTTTGCTCTTGCCCGCGGACTTGCAACAAAATTCAACCAATCCTTACTGGGGCTTGCAGTATTGGATTTGGATGTTAGAACCTCAACAACATCCCCCGCTTGAAGCTTGGTCTCAAGTGGCACCAATCGGCCATTAACCTTCGCACCAATTGTTTTGTGTCCAACCTCGGTATGGACTGCATAGGCGAAGTCAATCGGAGTTGACCCGGCGGAAAGACCAATCACTCTTCCCTTAGGAGTAAACACGTAGAGTTCCTTTGCCCCAATCTCAAAGCGCAGGTTGTCAAGAAATTCACCAGGATCCGCAGTCTCTTCTTGCCAGTCACTGAGCTGCTTCAGCCAGGCCAAGTCCACCTCGCGCTCGGGGCCTTTGCCCGAGGCTTGCTTATATTTCCAGTGAGCAGCGACACCATACTCTGCCCTCTGATGCATCTCCTGTGTTCGAATTTGAATCTCTACCGCTCTGCCCTCGGGACCTAGCACCGTGGTGTGAAGAGACTGGTAGAGATTGAATTTTGGCATCGCGATGTAATCCTTGAACCTGCCGGGAAGCGGTGACCAGCGAGCGTGAATCGCTCCAAGAGCGGCATAACAATCTCTAACCGTGGGAACAATGACTCGAATCCCTACCAGATCGTAGATGTCTTCAAACTCTCTACCTCGAAGAATCATTTTTTGATAGATCGAGTAATACTGCTTGGGCCTGCCATCTATCTTTGCTTTGACTTTGGCTTCGCGAAGTTCGCTCTCGATTTCCTCTATGACCGTCTCGGTATATTCGCTTCGCAGAGGATTGCGCTGCTTGACTAAGGAAACAATCTCTTCATAAACCTTGGGATATAGCACTGAGAAGCTGATGTCCTCTAGTTCATTTTTGATGGTTGCAATACCTAGCCTGTGGGCAAGCGGTGCATAGATTTCGAGAGTCTCTTGGGCTTTCCTGCGAGCCGAATCAGGTTCCACGAATCCCCACGTCCGAGCGTTGTGTAGTCGGTCGGCAAGCTTAATCACAAGAACTCGAACGTCTTTACTCATTGCGACTACCATCTTGCGCATGGTTTCGGCTTGAGCAGTGTCACCAAACTTCATTCGGTCCAACTTGGTCACACCATCCACCAGCAAGCCAACCTCTTCGCCGAAATCAACTCGCAATTGCTCGATTGAGTAGTCTGTGTCCTCAACGGTGTCGTGTAGAAGAGCTGCGGCAATAGTTGCGGGACCAGATCCCAGATCAGCCAAAATTCTTGCGACAGCTAGTGGGTGCGTGATGTAGTCCTCGCCAGACTTACGCTTCTGTCCCTCGTGATACTTCTCCGCCGTGTTGTAGGCGCGTTCGATTAGTCCGGAGTCCGATTTTGGATGATTCTGCCTGACGGTGCGGATGAGCTCCGCCAGGTCTTCGCCAACGGCGCTGGATGCTTTGGTGAAAATCCAGGGCAAACGAGAGCGCAGAGAACTGGCAAGACTGTCAGACATCTCTCACTCCTTAGAAGGGTGAGAGAAGTCTATTGGCGGGAGGCCAAAACCTTCTCGGCAGCCGCCTTCAGGGCAGGTTCACGCTCGCGGAGATGGACGTAGACCGGTGCAGCTAGAAATACCGATGAATAGGTGCCAACGATAGTTCCAACAAACAGGGCCAGCGAGATGTCCCGAAGGGTGCCGGCACCCAGGAGCAGAGAACCAATAAACAAAATTGCAGCAACCGGGAGAACTGAAACCACAGAAGTATTGATGGATCTAACCAGGGTCTGATTGACCGCTAGGTTTACCGCTTCACCAAAGGTCCTAGTCTCCGACAGTTCAATGTCAGCGGTGTTTTCCCGTACCTTGTCGAAAACCACCACCGTGTCATAGAGCGAATAACCCAAAATAGTCAGGAATCCAATAATTGCAGCCGGGGTTACTTCAAAGCCAACCCCGGCATAAACACCAAGCGTGAAAACAAGGTCGTGAGCAAGGGCAACCAGGGCCGCAGCGCTCATCTTCCATGACCGGAAATAGAGAGCCATTAGGAGCGAAACAATGACCAAGAAGACCGCAAGACCGATCAGTGCTTGACGCGTAATTTCAGCACCCCAATTGGGTCCAACGAAGCTCGATGCCACCTGCGCGGAATCTATTCCAAATGCTTCGGCAAGCGCAATTCGAACAGCCTCTGATTCGTCATCTGCTAACTGTTCGGTCTGAATACGCAAATCTGCGGCGCCGACGGTTGAAACTGTCACCTGTGCCCCGGGGACGACTGACTGCACTGCATCAACTGCTACCGTCTGTTCAAGAGACTGCGAGTTTGTCAATCTAAATTCGCTACCACCTCTAAATTCAATACCGAAGTTGAATCCCCCACGGAGAATCGGTAGCACAATGGCAAGCGTCACCGCTACGGCTGCGAAGACATACCAGAGCTTGCGTCGCCCAACGAAATTAAAGGAACGCTCGCCCGAATAGAGCTGATTTCCAAATTCGCGCATCTTACTCATGGTTCTCCTTACCCTGCAGAGCTTTTCGCTCGGCGATGGTCTGGCGGATTTCGGCCTGTTTTGAACTCTTCTTCAGTTTCGTCTCTGGAACAGCTCTCGAGTAACGGAATTCACCTCGACCTTTGTATGAAGCTTCCTGCGCGGATAAGTCAAACCCGGAGAACTTGTGGCCCGATGCAAAGAACTTGTTACGAGAAAGAAGCTGAACAAGTGGGTGGGTGAATAGGGTTACCAGCAAGATGTTGATCAAAGTTGTAAGACCAAGTGTGAAGGCAAATCCCCTAACTGCTGAACTGGTCAGTAGGTAGAGAATGATCGCCGCGGTAAAGCTAACCGCGTTCGAGGCGAGGATGGTTCTGAGGGCTCTTCCCCAACCGGCCTCAACCGCTACCTCAAGACTCTTGCCCTCACGAAGCTCGTCGCGAATACGCTCAAAGTAAACAATGAACGAGTCAGCTGTAATACCAACCGAAATGATAAGACCCGCCACACCGGCAAGCGACAAACGATAGCCCTGACGCCAGGACAGGAAGGCTATGAATAGGTAAACCAAAATTGCAGCCATCAGTAGAGATCCCAGAACGACAACCGCGAGACCACGGTACTGAATCGTCATGTAGACCATAACCAGGGCCAAACCAATCAAACCAGCAATCAAGCCCGCCTGCAGTGAATCCTCACCAAGCGTTGCAGAGATGTTCTCCTGGCTCTGAACTTCAAATCCAATAGGGAGTGCACCGTACTTCAGCTGATCAGCCAAAACTGTTGAGGATTCCTGGGTAAAGTTTCCGGTTATTTGCGCCTGACCATTCGTGATGACGGCCTGTGTGGCGGGAGCAGTGATTATGTATCCATCCAGCACAATTGCGAACTGATTTTGCGGTGAGCTCAAGCTAAAAAGCCTAGATGTCACATTTCCAAACGCGGTGGTTCCCTCAGGATCAAACTCCAGGTTTACAGCCCAAGTGTTAGTGCTGGCTCCGGTTTGGGTCGTGATAGTTCCTGCAAAGGCATCGGAGATGTTCTCGCCTTTAACTTCTACCGGACCCAAAATGTATTTGGTAAAAAGAAAATCATCGCAAGTGACCAAGGGTTTAGCCGGATCGTCGACCTGACCAGGAGTTCTAAAAGGCTGTGAACAGTCCAATTGGTCAAAGTCCTTTTGAACCTTTTCGGTAATCCACGCTAGATCCGACGCATTGGTGGGTGGTGTTGCGGGAGTGTCATTAAGAGTGCTTGTATCGACAAGTTCGGTTCCCTCGGGAAGCGGCGTTGATTGAGCGACAGTGAGCACAGGACGAAACTCCAATAGAGCCGAAGCCTTAATCAATTGCAAGGTATTTTCATCTGGGGTTCCAGGGATGGAAACTACGATGTTTTCGTTGCCTTGCACGGTGACCGACGCCTCACCAACACCCGAACCATCAATTCTTTGTCGGATGATTTCAACAGCCTGGTTTAGTTGTTCAAGCGAGGCACTTTCACCATCAGAGATTGAAGGAGTCAGGATTAGCTGAGTTCCACCCTGCAGATCCAAAGCTAGTTCTGGTGTCCAGCTAGCACCTGGTTGGCCCGAAACAGTTCCCCAGGTAATTAGAGAGATAAAAAATACTGCGATTGCGCTAACCCAGGAAAGTTTTCGGCGAGCGGACTTAGTGGTTGTGCTCTGAGCCAAGTTTCTACTTCTCCCCTGCGGAGACTACTTTGCCCACCGCACCGCGCAAAACGCGCAACTTGCTTCCGGCTGATTCAATTTCAACCTCATCATCGGTGAGACTGACAACCTTGCCCTTAATGCCAGCGTGCAAGATTACCTCCGCGCCAACGGCCAGAGTCTTCTGCATAACCTCAATCTCTTTGCGTCGCCTTCTGTTTTGCATGATTAGAAGAACTATCAGCAGTAGCAGAACGGCAAACAACAGAAAATCAAATGTCAAAAGCTTTCCTTACCGAATGGTCCCTCGAAATTATAGGCGCAAAAACCCCTTCGGTCCTAGGAGGCCAGGTGGTCTATGCCCGTTTGGGTTATCTCCCGCCCCCGCTGGGTCCTGCTCAGCAGCCCAGAGCGAATGAGGAAGGGCTCAATAACCGACTCGATAGTCTCAGGCTCCTCGCCCAACGCGACGGCAAGGGTGGAGAGGCCGACCGGCTTGGCGTTGAACTTTTTCGCCAAAAGACCCAAGAGCTCTCGATCCACGCGGTCCAGACCTCTTGAGTCCACGCCGAATAATTCCATGGCATCCAAAACAGTCCGCTCAGTGACTTGTGAGTGCTGATTGACGGCAGCAAAATCGCGAACCCGTCGCAGAAGTCGATTAGCAATTCGTGGAGTTCCACGTGATCTGCGAGCCAATGCAACAATCGCCATTTCTTCAATAGATATGCCAAGGCGAGTAGCAGACCTTTCGATAACTCTGGCCAATTCATCTTCGTCGTAAAACTCTAAAAATGCAGTGAATCCAAATCTGTCGCGAAGCGGCGTCGGCAACATTCCACTTCGGGTAGTTGCCCCAACCAACGTGAATGGAGCGATGTCTAGAGAAATCGAGCTGGCTCCGGGACCCTTACCAACCATTACATCGACCCGGAAATCCTCCATAGCGAGATAGAGCATCTCCTCGGCAGATCGAGACAAGCGGTGAATTTCATCGATGAAAAGCACATCACCAGACTCCAGCGAGGATAAAACCGCAGCGAGGTCGGCCGCTGACTGAATTGCTGGACCGCTCGTTAGCCTCAGCGCTCGATCAGACTCCTTGGCGACAATCATGGCCAATGTGGTTTTTCCTAGACCCGGTGGCCCTGCCAGCAGCATGTGGTCTGCCGATCTACCCTCTAGCTTTGCCGCCTGAATGATTAGGGAAACTTGCGAAACAACTTTGTTTTGTCCTACAAATTCCGAAAGGTTAGACGGTCTTAGACGAGCATCTAGTTCCTTGTCGTCGTTTTCCTTCATGACATTGCCCCGCCAATTAGCTTCAAAGCCTGTTTTAGCATTTCAGATTCGGATAACGAATTGTCAACCTGCGAAAGGGCGGAACGGGCCCTTGACTCATCAGTTCCAAGTTGCTTCAGGGCAAGCAAAACTCGATGAGCGGTGGGCGAAACTACCTGCTGGGTCTTACCAGCAAGAGAGAGAAGAATCAGCTTCGCGGTCTTTGGTCCTATACCAACAATGTTTCTAAAAACTTGTTCATCTTGTTTATTGATGGCATCGGCGAATGAATCTGGATCAAGACCCGCAATGACTGTCATGGCCAGTCTTGGCCCAATTCCAGAAACCGAACAAAGTAAATCAAATTGCTCCCGCTCAACTTTGCTGGCAAATCCGTAAAGAGCGATGTCGTCTTCTTTGACAATCATGCGCGTGTAAATGCTTGCTTCATCGCCGACTCGTAACTGGGCTAACTGCCTTGGAGCCAGCGATACCTCAAAACCGACTCCGCCGACTATCAGCACAGCGGATTCAATACCAATTTCTTGAACTTGTCCGGTTAGTAAGGAAATCACAGCCCTAACCTAGCTTTTGCCGAGCAGCTTTGGTCGCCGCAACCCACTTCTTTCGAGCCGGTGTCGCTGCAACTTGTGACTTATTGCTAGCGCAAATTGCAACAGCCAGGGCATCGGCGACATCCGCAGGTTTAGGGGTTTCCTTTAGTTTTAGGATTGCGGTAACCATTTGCGCTACTTGGGCCTTGCTCGCACGTCCATGTCCCGCAACGGCCGCCTTCACCTCGCTCGGGGTAAAAAATTCCACAGGAATTCCATGACGATGTGCCGTTGCCATTAGTGCACCTGATATTTGGGCAACCCCCATTACTGATCGTAAGTTCGCCTGGGCAAATACTCGCTCAAGGGCAATTAGATCAGGCCGATGTTTCTCTACCAACTGTTCTAGTTCTTGCGAAATCTTCCCAACCCTTTCAGCGGGATCAGAGTTGGCGTCCGATTGAAACATTCCGTGCAAGAGCGATTGATTGGCGCTAACGAGGGCGAAACCGCAGCGAGTTAGCCCGGGGTCAACGCCAAGAATAAGGGCCACGACTAGCCCAGTTGCGCTAAGACTTCGTTGGTGAGGTCCATGTTGGTATAAACCTCCTGCACATCATCTAAATCCTCTAAAGCTTCAACCAACTTAATGTTCTTCTCAGCTGTCTCTTTGTCTGCCTGAATCTTCAACGAGGAGACAAACTCCACATCAGCGCTTTCGTAGTCGAGTCCAGCTGCTTGAAGCGCTTCGCGAACCGCGGTTATTGCACTGGCATCGCAGGTGACTACGTAGCCGTCGCCGGATGCAGCAATATCGTCAACCGCGTGTTCGATTGTCGCCTCCAGAATTTGATCTTCAGTAACGCCATCGGAGACAACAATCACACCCTTGCGACTGAACTGGTAGGAAACCGAGCCTGGATCGGCCAGGCTGCCTGAATTCTTAGTAAAGGCAAGACGAACTTCGGCCGCCGCGCGATTCTTGTTGTCGGTGAGACACTCAACGAGGATTGCCACTCCGCCAGACCCGTACCCCTCGTAGAGGATGTTCTGGTACTCCGCGCCTTCGCCGTTAGCACCACTTCCACGTTTTACTGCGCGATCAATGTTGTCATTGGGGACAGAGTTTTTGCGGGCCTTGTAGACGGCGTCATAAAGTGTTGGATTGCCATCAATGTCTGGCCCACCGTTGCGCGCGGCGACCTCAATGTTACGAATGAGCTTTGCCCACAACTTAGCTCTACGAGCATCGTTAGCTGCTTTTTTATGTTTGGTGGTTGCCCATTTGGAGTGACCTGACATAGTGAACCTAAACTATCGCTTTCTTACTTCCGAAGCTGCTCCAGAAACAGCCTGTGTAGAACTTCCGACCCCGTGAGCTCAGGATGGAAACTTGCACCCATGATTTTGCCATGCCTAACCGCAACCGGTTGCCCCTCAAAAGTGGCTATTACCTCAACCCGGCTTGCGTCAAGAATTTTCGGAGCGCGAATAAAGGCGACACGCTCGGACTTCCCCGCAATCTCGATTTGGCCCTCGAAGCTGTGTGTTTGTCCTCCATAAGCATTTCGAGAAACCTCAATTGGCAGGCCACCGATTAGTTCTTGATCCGGCAGACGTCCTTGCACATTCTCACTCAAAAGAATCAGACCAGCGCAGGTGCCTAAAACAGGCTTCGTCTTTACGAAGTTTCTTACCGGCTCAAGCAAACCAAAAGCTACCAACAGCTTAGAAATTGTGGTTGATTCACCGCCAGGAATGACAAGGCCATCAACCTGTTGCAATTGCTCGAGAGTCTTTACAGCAACTGCGTCTTCGCCGAGTGAATGCAGTAAAGCGATGTGCTCGCGAACATCACCCTGCAGAGCTAAGACGCCAACAGTCAATTACCAGCCACGCTCAGCTAACCGGTGAGGCGCAGGGAGATCATTGACGTTGATTCCAACCATTGCCTCTCCAAGACCGCGTGATGCCTGGGCAACTACCTTGGCGTCGTTGAAATGCGTGGTCGCTTTCACTATTGCTGCCGCACGTTTTGCGGGATCCCCGGATTTGAAAATACCTGAACCTACGAAAACGCCATCGGCACCAAGCTGCATCATCAAAGCCGCATCAGCCGGTGTTGCAATTCCTCCAGCGACAAACATCACAACAGGCAGCTTGCCGGTTTGCGCTACTTCCCTAACTAGTGGGTAAGGGGCTTGAAGCTCCTTAGCAGCAACATAAAGCTCATCTTCACTCTTGGCACTCAAGGCAGCAATTTCACCGCGAATGGTGCGGATGTGTTTCATGGCTTCTGAAACATCGCCAGTACCTGCCTCGCCCTTTGATCGAATCATTGCCGCGCCTTCAGTAATGCGGCGCAGGGCTTCACCGAGATTAGTAGCGCCACAAACAAATGGCACCTTGAAGTTCCACTTGTCAATGTGGTTTACATAGTCTGCCGGTGACAAAACTTCCGATTCATCGATGTAGTCGACTTCAAGTGCTTCTAGTACTTGAGCCTCAACAAAATGTCCTATGCGAGCCTTGGCCATCACAGGGATTGATACTGAGTTGATGATTTGATCAATCAAATCTGGGTCGCTCATTCTGGCGACGCCACCCTGCGCTCGAATGTCGGCAGGAACGCGCTCCAATGCCATCACGGCTACTGCGCCAGCGTCCTCGGCTATCTTCGCCTGCTCAGCCGTCACTACATCCATAATCACGCCGCCCTTAAGCATTTCTGCCAGGCCGCGCTTAACTAGATCAGTACCTTCATTTTTGGGGTTTGACATGGCTCAATTCTAAACTCACTCGACCCAGTTGTTGGCAATTGTTTCTCTCATCTGCCCAAGCAAGATGGGCATGGCCTTGGTTTGGGCAATGATTGGGAAGAAATTGGAGTCATTTCGCCATCTGGGCACGATGTGTTGGTGAAGGTGAGAGGCGATTCCCGCTCCCGCTACCTCTCCCTGGTTCATACCTAAATTGAATCCATGAACCTTAGAAACGCTCTGCAGCGTCTTCATCGCCTGCTGGGTTAGCAGCCCCATCTCTGCAACTTCATCCGTGGTTGCCTTGTCATAGGTATCTATGTGCCGATAAGGGCAAACCAGCAGGTGACCGGGATTATAGGGAAACAAATTTAGTAGCACGTAGCAAGTCTTTCCCAGCTTTACGACAAGTCCATCCTCAGCAGATTTATTTGGCGCTGCGCAAAATGGACAGTCTTCATCTGCCGGTTGTTGGTGATCACGCAAATAGACAAGTCGATGCGGAGTCCATAATCTTTCAAAGCCATCCTGCATGGCAGAGTACTCAGAAAGAAAGTCGTCACCCACCTAGACCTGCTTCTTATCTTCAATCGCACTAAGAATGATGCTTTTGGCTTCAGCAAGGGTGATGTCATTGTCTTGACGGCCATCTCGGTATCTGAAACTAATGGTCTGATTAGTGACATCTCGTTCACCCGCAAGCAAGATAAATGGGACTTTCGCGAGAGTGTGGTCACGAATTTTCTTTTGCATGCGACTATCGCTTCGATCGACTTCAACCCTGACACCAGTGTCTCGCAACTCCTGAGCAAAATGCTCTAGATAGGGAGCAAAGTCGTCAGCGATTGGTACCGCAACTACTTGCACAGGGGCAAGCCAAGGTGGGAAATGTCCGGCGTAGTGTTCCGTTAAGACTCCAAAGAACCTTTCAATGGAACCAAAGAGCGCGCGATGAATCATAATTGGGCGATGACGCTCTCCGTCGCTACCGACATATTCAAGATCAAATCGATCAGGCAAGTTAAAGTCCAGTTGGATAGTGCTCATCTGCCAGGTGCGGCCAATCGCGTCCTTTGCTTGCACAGATATCTTTGGACCATAAAAAGCCGCCCCACCTGGATCAGGGACCAGTTGAAGACCTGACTCTTGCGCAACCCTCTCAAGAGTTGCTGTAGCAGTCTCCCAGATCTCATCACTGCCAACGAACTTCTTATTCTCTGGATCTCTGGTAGATAGCTCTAAATAGAAATCATTGAGTCCATAGTCACGAAGCAGATCTAGGACAAACTTCAAGACATTCTTTAGCTCTGTCTCCATTTGTTCTGGGGTAACAAATAGATGTGCGTCGTCTTGTGTCATACCACGAACCCGCGTTAGTCCATGCAATACACCTGATTTTTCATACCTATAAACACTTCCGAACTCAAACATCCTCAGCGGGAGCTCTCGATAGCTCCTAGCCCGCGATCTGAAAATCAAAATGTGAAACGGGCAATTCATGGGCTTCAGATAGTAATCCTGACCCTGCTTACGAAGCTTGCCGTCAGCATCAAACTCAGAATCGAGTTTCATTGCAGGGAACATGCCATCCGAATACCACTGAAGGTGACCGCTGGTTTCAAATAAATTCGATTTTGTGATGTGGGGTGAGTAAACAAATTCATATCCAGCTTCTTCGTGCCGCTTTCGTGAATAGTCCTCCATCACGCGACGCATGATCCCACCCTTGGGGTGGAATACTGCCAAACCTGAACCTATTTCCTCCGGGAAACTGAATAGATCTAGTTCAACACCAAGTTTCCTGTGATCTCGTCGCTGGGCTTCTGCCAGGCGCTCCAAATAGGCATCGCGCTCCTCAATAGAAGGCCAGGCAGTTCCATAAATTCGCTGAAGCTGTTTGTTTTTTTCGTTTCCACGCCAATAAGCGGCAGCGACCCGAGTCAGAGAGAAGCCTTTACCGATCATCCTCGTGTTTGGTAAGTGAGGGCCTCTGCAGAGATCCTGCCAGGCGACGCTGCCATCAGGATTGACATTCTCATAGATGCTGAGCTGACCCGCGCCAACTTCGACGGAACCTTCTCCTATTTCTGAACCCTTCAGCGAGATGAGCTCTAATTTGTATGGCTCATCCTGCACAAGCTCACGAGCCTGTGAGTCTGAAACCTCTTTCCGAATAAATTTTTGTGACTTACCGACCAGCTCCTTCATTCTTTTCTCTAGCTTTTGAAGGTCTTCCGGAGTGAATGCATCCACCGGGTCAAAGTCGTAATAGAAGCCGTCTTCGATGGGCGGGCCTATTCCCAAACGAGTTTGAGGGTAAAGCTCCTGCACCGCTTGCGCTAGAAGATGTGCTGTTGAGTGGCGAAGAATGCTCAGGCCATCGTCCGAGGAAATTTCAACACCCTCGACTTCATCACGATCCGAAAGTCGATGCGCCAAATCCTTGAGCTCACCATTTACGCGCAGGGCAACTATGTTCCGGTCTTCAAATAAATCAAAGCCG
>CAZTLT010000015.1:0-14703 GCA_964614615.1 uncultured Aquiluna sp.
ATGCCAGCTGTGATGGGTGGAGCGATGAATTCAATTAGAGCTTTGCTCTAATTACTTGTTGTCGTCAGTTTCTTCAATCAGTTCAGCTTCAAGTGGCTGAGCGATTGCCTGCTCCAAGCTCTTTCGGCGAGCGATGATTACTTCTTGTTCTGGAGTGAGCATTGAGCGAGTTTCAGCTAGGAAGTCTTCAATTGAGTTCTGTTGAGCAGGAAGTTTAGCGAGACGATATTCAGCTTCGGCAATTGCTTCGCGGGTTATGTCAAGAGATCGAACAGCTAGCTTCTCGGCGCGAGCGCGAGCGTCAGCGAGCAGTGCTGCAGCCATTGACTGAGATTCTTGAGCGATGCGATCAGCTTCTTTGCGAGCGTTCTCCAAAGTTAGTTCTGCGTTTTCAATCAAAGATGCAGCTTCGTCTGTTGCGGCCTTAAGCTCACGCTCTGCCTCTTCGCGCATCTGCTCTGATTCACGCTGAATCTTTCGGAATAGTTCGAGAGCTTGCTTCTCTCCCTCGTCAATCTTGTTTCTAATTTCTGACTCAATGTCAGCATTGCGCTTGAGCAGTCTGGCGTTTTCAGTTTGGATGCGCTCAACCTCAGACTGCAGATCCGCCTTTACGCGTGCCACATAGTTGTCAGCATCGGATCGAATAACTGCAGCTTCTTTTTGAAGCTGGGCACGCTCTGCTTGAACTTTTCTGAGCTCGTCCTCAGCCTGCTCAAGAATCTGTTCAGATTGCTTGCGAGCATTCATGACAAGGTTGCGGGCTTCGCGGTTAGCGCCATCAACAATTGGTTTAGCGGTGGCTTCCGCTTCAAATCTAAGTTTCTCGGCTTCTGCCTTGGCAACCTCGCGAATGCGAACGGCTTCCTTACCAGCATCGTTTACCAACTTGGCAGCCTCAGATTCGGCAAGACGCAGTGTCTGCTCAAACTGAGCACCTAGTTGGGCATAACCCGGAGACTTGGCAAGCTTGAGTGATTCTTCGAGTTGGACTACTCGCTCACGAAGTGAATTCTGCTCACGAACAGCTAGAGCGTTGTAGGACTCCAGCTCCTGCATGGTCTTTCTTAGCCAAGAGATGTACTCATCAACCTCGCTGCGGCTATATCCGCCCACAGCGGTTGAGAAGACCTTCTTAGTTGGCTCAGTCATGTTCTAAAGGGTAGTCCAATCCTGGTTCAAAGGGAACCTACCGTTTGCCTTTCGAGGCCTTAGATTTAGCGGAAGTTGCGGTTTTTTTGACGGGTTTGCTGGTTTTCTTCGCCGCTGGTTTGGCCTTAGCTTTTGGTGTTGCGGCCTTGGCGGCTGGTTTGGCAACTTTCTTCTTGGTCGACTTCTTAGGCTCTGCCTTTTTAACTGCAGTAGCAGCTTCTGGCTTTGGCCGCTTTAGTGGAACATCTTTATATTTCTCAACCAGCCACTGACTCTCTGCCCTGACTTCTCTGAGAGAGGTGCGAAGGTCCTTAGCCCAGTTGTCGAGCTTGAGATCAATTTCGTCTGCGGTGCGGTGATAAGTCAATGGCTTGCGCTTGGGCTTGGGTGGTAGCGGAACTTCTAACTTGGACTTGTCAAATTGGGGAACTGGAAATGGATCCTTTGGTTTGCGATCCGGTTGAGTCTTTAGGTCCCTTAGAAAATCTTGAATGGTGCCATTGCCGCTGAAAAACAGCATCCAAACGACAAATCCAGCTATCCCCACTAATGCCAAAACAACCAGTAGCTGGTCGCTTCCCCCTTGGCCACCCAGGACACCTTGCCTGGCTAATGAACTAACTAGGGCCATGTAATTTCCAAGTTTTTAGAACGGATAATTGTTCGCTGTAACCAAGGTAGATTAGCCGAAATTGATGAACTTTGGCTGTCCAATTTTCTTGCTCCCCCGTGATCTAAGGCCTCAAAGCTGAATCGTTACTTCTTTTTTGGAGACTTCTTCTTTGGGCTCCGCCGACGCAGCGGGGCATTTTCATACTTCTTTTGAAGATCTTGGGAGTCGTCCCGCAGGCCCTCAACCTGTCCCTTTAGCTTGCTAGCCCAGTTTTCAATGTGCTCGGGGTAGGTGTCATCAAACTTGGGCTTTCGCCACGTTGCGGTTGAGGGATTTGCCGCCTTTCGGCCTAGCAAGCGATCCAGGATGCTTGGTTTTGGCATAGATCTCCCTCAGAGTTCTCAATATTCTTGCCCCCGTCAAATCGCCAATTTCGCATTAGTTCCACGTGAGGAATAAAGGAGAAATATTCGTTTTCCCGTATATGGCATGGTTATCCCCATGGAATTCAAGCTCCGGGTTCTCGTCGTGGATGATGAGCCCTTGGTGAGATCCTTGCTCACTGAAGTGGTAAAGACGCTGGGCTATGAAGTCAGGGCTGCCGAGTCGGCAGCAGATGCAAGAAAGATTTGTCAGGCTTTTGATGCAGACGTGGCGATTATTGACGTCGACTTAGGACCAGGCCCTAACGGTTTTGACTTGGCTGCAAATTTGCGTGCAATAAATAGTGCAATCGCAATTGTCTTCCTTACTAATTTGGCCGAGCCAAAGCTGGCCGGTCGATCCGGCAAAGATTTACCAAGCGGTTATGCCTACCTGCTAAAAAGCAGAATGGGCGATGCTGCCACACTCAATGAAGTTATTCGACAAGTTTCGCGTGGCAAAGGTGGGGATTTTCGCGATGACCTGGATGCCAACAATCCTCTTTCCGATTTGTCGCGTTCGCAGCTAGATGTAGTTCGCCTGCTAGCGCAGGGAAAATCGAATGAAGAGATTGCGGAGATCAGAGGAACAACTGTTCGAGCGGTCAGAATGATTTTGGTTAGAGCCTTTCAGGCTTTAGGTATTGATGAAGAAGCGGGTCCTGAAAAAAGGGTTCAGGCAGCAATTAAATACCTGAAAACTATCGGGCAAGCAAAATGAGCAGAGGGATGGACCTCTATTCTGTTCGCGCAATCACTGATTTGGCCTACAAGGGGTTGGGAAGGCTAAATCTTTTTGCTCCTCGAAGTCTTATTGCAATTTCGATAATTCTTTTGCTCACCGACTTTGGGTATGAATTACAAAGAGGTATCCAGCCGTTTCCTTTTCTCATTCCATTTTCTCTAGTGTCAATTGTTCTTTTCTTAGTTGTCCTAGTCGGGCTATTCGCGCTCCTTAGAAATTTCAAAGCTGATGCAACGAGGGCAATCGGCCTCTTGTCTGCGACCGTTTTTGCAGCAGCACTCAAAAGCGGTCTGTTGATGTTGCTGCTGCATGGAGATCGATTTTTATCCAAATTTGAAGAGCGGATTGGTGGTGACCTCACTATTGCAACGCTTTACATTCTTATTACCGCCACCATTTTCAGTTCCTACGAGAGCCATCAGCAGGTAGCGGAGGAGCTGAATCGTGTAACGGCAAAATTGGCAGAGCAAAAGTCCATGCAAATTCAGGTTGCTAGCGGAGTTGAGGCGGAGTTGCAGGCTAAGGCAAATGAGACTCTTGGCGCAGAACTAAATAAGCTTTCAGCTGCGACGGAAAGGGTTTACGACAGCCTGGAGTCGGCCGCCCTAAAAATGCAAGTTCAAGCACTGGTTAGAAATCAGGTAAGGCCACTCAGCCGCGAGCTGCGATCACGAGTTGAAATTCTTAAGTCCACAGCCTCACCAAATCTGACAGATAACGGCCTGAAATCAATTGGGCAACTAAAGATAAGCCCAAGATATGACGCGAGTTTTGTTTGGTCCTACGCGATAGCTATACCAAACATTTTCTTCACAATACTAAGCAAGTCGGATCTGCCCAGCGCGCTACTAGTTTTTCTAGTTTCCCTTAGTTACCCAGTAATTGGAAGGATTCTCCAGCTGGGTTTCTCAAAAAAGGAATTCGACATCGCCTATGTGCTCAACCTGCCGGCCATAGTGAGTGTGATTTCATATTTACCCACTGGCCTAGTGATTTACTGGCTCGGCCTCAGCTACCCGCTGATTGAACTCACCACCATCACTGCTGGCGGTGTATTGATTTTTACCAGCATCACTGCGACTATCTGGTTTGCCCTTCAGCGAAAGCGCAACCAAAACACTTCGGAGATAATTCGAACTAACGAAGAGATTCGTCACGAGCTGGATCTGCTAGAACAATCGGTTTGGGTTGCTCAACGCAAATGGTCGTACATAATCCATGGCACCGTTCAGGGAGCACTCGTGGTTGCCTCGTCAAGACTTGAGATTGCCGGATCCATGGATGAGCAGCTCAAGACTTCGGTCAAGTCAGATATTGAAAGAGCTAAGGCTGTGCTAATCGACCCACCGAGTTTTGACCGCCCCGCAAGAGAGCTAATGGAGGAAATCGTTGATACTTGGGCAGGGGTATGCGACTTCACTTATCAAATTTCTCCTAGCGCCGAGGCGGCCCTGGCCAAAAGTCAGACTTCAACTACCTGCCTTGTGGAAATAACCAAGGAACTAATAAGTAATGCAAAAAGGCATGGAGGAGCCACCAAGTTCTGGCTTAACGCTCACCTCGATCAAGGAGGTGACTTGGCGCTTGTGGCAGGAAACAACGGAACTAACAAAGGAAGCTCCGACGGAAGTGGTCTGGGATTCGAAATGATTTCTCAGCTAACAAGAAACTGGAAATTTGCCGGACCCGACTTCACCAACTTCACAGCCGTTCTACCTTTGCCAAGAAGATCATTCGAGAATGCAAACGTTTAGTTGCCTTTTGCTTGAATTCGCTAAATCATAAATTTGCGCTTGAAGAACTCGTTGGCAAACGCGTAGCCAACCAGCAATGCAGCGCTGGCAAGAAGAAGAACAAACGGTGGTGATGCAAACCCAAGGGTTGGGCCAACAACTGGGGTGAAAGTGATGGCTATTGCGGCCAAGCAGGTCACAACAGACCAGACCCAGAGCGCGGTGCTGGGACGACTCTTCCAGAAAGGCTTTTTGGATCTCAGCACCAGCATCGCAACTGATTCAGAAATCAAAGACTCGATAAACCATACGCTTCTGAATACTTCCGGCTCAACATTGAAGACTCCGACTAGGAGCCAATATAAAAAGATGTCGACAGCCGAGGAGAGAAAACCGAAAATCAACATGAACTTTCGAATGCTCTTGAGATCCCAGCTCTTAGGTCTTTGCAGATCTTCCTTATCAACCCTGTCGGTTGCTATGGCAAGGTGAGCAAAGCCTGACATGAAATTAAGCAGCAAGATTTGCATTGGTAACAGCGGTAGGAATGGCAAAAATGCAGCGGCTACTACTACCGAGACTACGTTTCCAAATGATGCCGAAATTGTGACTCTTATATATGTCATCGTGTTGGCAAAGGTTTGCCGTCCAATGCGAACACCTTCTGAAAGCACATCAAGATCCTTGGCCAGAAGAACAATGTCAGCCGACTCTTTCGCGACATCAACCGCATTCTCCACGGAAATTCCTACATCAGCAGCTCGGAGTGCAAGTGAGTCGTTGATGCCATCACCGAAGTAACCGACGCTTTCTTCTGCCCCAGACATCGCTTTGATAATGCGCTCTTTCTGCATCGGATTAACTGCAGCAAAGAAGGCAGCACTTCGAGCAGCCTCAATAAGCTGCTGCTCACTCATTTCTTCTATCTGCGAGCCGGTGTAGTAAGGCTCTGAGCTAAGTCCTACTTCCTTAGTGACACGAGCAGTCGTTAGAGGGTTGTCACCAGTAACGACAACCACCCGAATTCCCAAGTCCTTTAGTTTTTCGACTGACTCAATAGCTCCGGGCTTTATCGGATCGACGAATATGAGCAGACCCTCAGCCGTGAGACCTTGTTCTTGCTCGGCTAGATTTTCTACAGTGCTAATTTCTTTGCTGGCGAGCAGCAGGACTCGGTTTCCCAGTTTCGCTTGAACATCATGATCTGAAATAAGTTTTTCTTTTGCTTTCTGGATTTCAACAACTTGGCCATCTAACTTGGCGTAGCTGCACAGGGCGAGCACGTCCACAAAAGCACCCTTTGTTATTAGAAGTTTTTTGTCACTATTACCTGGATTATCGACGGCTACAGATAAGCGTTTTCTAACAAAGTCATATGGGACTTCCGCCAGAGCCTTGCTGTTTTCAACGCTGATTCCATTGGTCTTTGCAGCATCAATTACCGCAAAATCAATTGGGTTTTGGTAGTGCAATTGGGTTGCTGAGTTGATAGCAGCGAGTTCAAGGACTCTAGTCGAAGCATTTCCGCTGAGGTCTGGGAAGCTGGTCAGACTAACCTTCCCATCGGTTAGCGTGCCGGTCTTGTCGCAGCACAGCACCGTCATACTGCCGAAGTTCTGAATCGCATCCAGGCGCTTGATTAATACCTTTTGCTTAGCCATCTTCGCTGCGCCATGGGTCAAAGAGATGGTGATGATTACCGTCAAGAACTGTGGGGTGAGGCCAACAGCCAAGGCCAGGGAAAAGAGTAAAGACTCAAAGAGTGATCTTTGGACAAACAGGTTCACTATGAAAATGGCGACAACCAGTACCAGCATTACCTTCATCAGGAACCGACCGAATTCAGCGGAGCCCTTTTCAAAACTGGTCATGGAGTCGCTGGTCGCTAGGCGCTGAGCAAGCTCTCCGTATTTAGTCTCTCTACCAGTTGCTACCACCCGTCCAATTCCTCCACCACCTGCAACGTGGGTGCCAAGGAATACTTGATCTGGCGCCTGTTTTTCAACCGCAAACGATTCACCTGTTAGAACCGATTCATCTATCAGTAGCTGAGTGCTTTCAATAAGTTCCAAGTCCGCAGGAATCTGACTGCCAATTCGCAGAATAACTAAATCCCCCGGCACCAGATCTTCAGCCAAGATCTCTACTTCTTTTGAATCGCGATAAACCCAAGTAGTGAGTTTTACTCGCTCCATCAGAGCTTGCAGTTCAAGTCCAGCGCGCCGCTCTTGGAAAAATCCAAGCAATGCGGTTGGGATGATGATTCCCAAAATTATTAGCGAATCAATGACTTGGCCCAGGAACATCGCCAGCAGGTTGGCGCCGATGAGCAGCAGCATGATTGGATCGGTGAACTGTGAGAGTAGAAGTTTCGCACTTGAAAATGCGCGATTTGCTTGTATCTGATTCTTACCAAAAGTGCTTAGCTTTTCCGCTGCCTGAGCAGTGGTCAAGCCCTGGTATGTGCTCACGATTTCAGACTACTTCGGATTATCGATGTCGATGACCTCGCCCATGGTTGCAACCCTCACTGGCCACTTCAGTTCATTCTCAACCTGAAAGCGAAACTGATCGCTGGCTTCTGGTTCACCGTGGGTGAGATAGGTCATGGCGGGTGCCTTCTTGGCAGATTTCATCCAGGCAAGAACTTCACTTGAATCCATGTGAGCTGAGAGGCTATCAATCCTTACCACTTCCGCCTTTATTGGAACATCGCTACCAAAGATACGCAGTGACTTCGCCCCGTCAATCAGGGCTCGACCTCTAGTTCCTCCTGCTTGATATCCAACAATCAAAATGGCATTCATGGAATCTCGACCAAACCTTTTCACGTGGTGCAGTACGCGACCACCGGTCAACATTCCACTGGCAGCGATGATGATCTTGGTGCTGTCATCGGTATTGAGTTCTTTTGACTCATCTACAGTTTTAACCATCTTGACGATGTCATACATCGCATTGAACTCATCTATCTCAAGCTTGTGTTCTTCCCGATGCTTTTCATAAAGTTCTGTTACTCGATTAGCCATCGGAGAATTTAAATAAACCGGAACGGTTGGTATCTGGCCGCTCTTCATTAGTCGATAGATGTGAAGAAGCAGGGCTTGAGTTCGACCAACTGCAAATGCTGGAATTACGGCTGTTCCACCGCGCTTGATAACGCGGCCCAGCACATCAGCCAACTCTTGCTCCGGGTTGGTATCTGGATGAACCCGATTTCCATAAGTAGATTCCGTGACCAAAATGTCGCTGCCCTCAAAAGCAGCTGGTGGATTCATCAGTGCATCAGAGGCTCTTCCAAGATCGCCAGAGAAGAAAACCTTGGTTTTGTTTATTTCCAGCAGCAGTTGGGCAGCGCCCAGGATGTGGCCGGCGTGCTTGAAAGTCGCCGTTATCTCACTGGAAATCTGAATTGGCTTATCAAAGTCAATAACCTTTACCTGCTTGAGAGCTTTCTCAACATCCGCAATCTCATAAAGCGGCAGTGCCGGTTGATGTTTTGTGTAGCCTTTTTGATTAGCTCTCTCAGCATCCTCTTGCAACAGATAGGCACTGTCTGCCCACATTATTTTGGATAACTCGAAGGTTCCCTCGGTCATTAGGATCTCGCCCTGGAATCCATTTTTGACCAGTGCCGGAACATAACCGGAGTGATCTAAATGAGCGTGCGTGAGCAATACCTTGTCAATTTCCGCAGGCTCGACAGGAAATGGCTGCCAGTTTCTCAGGCGAAGACTTTTGAATCCTTGAAAAAGACCGCAATCTACTAAGACTTTGGCAGAAGGGGTACTCACTAAATAGCGGCTGCCAGTAACAGTTTCTGCGGCGCCAAGGAAAGAAATTGTCCGAAGGGGCGTGTTTTCATTTTTGCTCATTAGTTTGACTCTACTCCGCAAACACCTAGTTAGTAACTGATTATCGGCCAGTGCTGCACTTGCTCGGAGGTAGAGCTCACTATCTACTTAGCAGTTCAACAATCTTGGCGTTGAATTCATCTTCCAATGTCCGGGCAAAAGTATTGGTGACGTGACTTCCGTCGCGATAAACAATCATCCCGTCGATGATTACTGGACACCACTGCTCATCACAAAATACATCGGTTAGATCTAAGGTGTTGACGCCGGTAACTTTGCTGGCTTCTCTGTAAAAAGCATCAGGAGGGAGCATTGCTTCATCCTTTGGAACTCTGCACTTAGTTGCAGCGTCTAGCCCCTGCTGCTCAATGCAATAGCGAAAGTCAGAAATCTGATCTTCCACGCTTGGTTTTGGGTTGTCCCTAACAACCAAGACGTTGTGACCCAATTCAACCCAAGAGGTAACTGCTGCAACGAAGGAGCGGGTTGGCTTTGGTTTTCCGTCGTGAATCAGCGTCGAATTCAGGGTAATCAGAAGGTCATAGTCATTAGCTGCGAGGTAACGCCCAAGTTCTTGGTTCCATTCCTCGCAATACTGACCGCCACCCGTTGTTCCAAGTTGGTAGTCGTCTGGGTGCTGAACAGGGCAAGCAGTCTTTGAGATTACGTCGAGTTGCAGTTTGTTTTTTATCGCTACCGCTTCGATTGGCTCAAAGAACTGTCTGGCGTGAGAGTCACCAATGAGTGCAATTCTCTTGCTGGATGAGGTGTCGCCGAATTCAGAAACTATAAAGCCAGGCTTGCCAACCCTGACAACATAGTTTCCTTCTTCAACCCTGGGCTTGTCATCCGCAAGCTGCGAGAGCGCAGGAATTAGTTTGGTCGGGTCTTCATCACCAGGCAGAATTACTTCTCCGCTGGCTTCGCTCTCGCTCACGCTCTGTCTAACCGAGCGCTCGATTTGAGCAAAGGAAACTATCAGCGCAGCTGTAATTGCAAGCAGCGCTGTGATCTGGGTGACGTTCGGAAGTTTGGAAAAACGACCAAACCTAATTGGATCTTCCAGGAACCGCTTAGACAAATAAGCCAGCACAAAGGTAAGAGCGATCATCGCAAGTTGCTCAAAGATGTTTGCACTCAATGCACTGGAACCAATTACCCAAGGAGCCAAAATCAACACTGGCCAGTGCCAGAGATAAATGCCGTAGGAGTAGTCGCCAACCCAGTGCAGCGAACGCCAGCGAGGCCCAGCCAGCTTCTGCTCTGATGCAATGATCACTACAACGCTTAGCGCAACAGCCGCCAGAGTTTGCCACAGCAGTGTCTGTTGGGTGTGCGGAATAAACATCACCACGATAAGAAGTAACCAACTAATGCCGAAAAACTTGGCTGGAAGAGTTGGTTTTGATTTGTACTGCCAAAGCGCTAAGACTGCTCCAAATCCAAACTCCCAGATTCTGGTGAAGGTGTTGTAGAAACCAAAGCCAGGATCAGTAGATGCTGAGTAGAACGCAAAAGCAAATGAACCAACTGACAAAACAACCATTAGCGCAATCGTGAAGTTCAGTTTCTTTCTAATCGATAGCGCAATTACGAGCATCACTAGCAGTGGCCAGAGAACATAGAACTGCTCTTCCACCGAAAGCGACCAGAAGTGTTGGTATGGGCTGACGGCTGCATCAGCCCGCAAATAATCAGTTGCCTCAAAACCGAAATACCAGTTGGCAACATAGGCGGCGGAGGCGAAGAAGCTGCCAGAGCTATCTAGCCACCAAGTCCTCGGTCCTAGCCAAAGACCTGCCAGGAAGGTAGTGACAAGCACTAGAAGCGCGGCAGGAAGAAGCCGCCTGGCCCTTCGTGCCCAGAACCTAGAGAGCTCACTAAAGAGTGCTCGTCCCTTACGGTGCTCAAAGTCTCGCCAAATCAAAGATGTGATCAGGTAGCCCGATAGAACAAAGAAAACATCGACGCCAAGTAGACCGGAAGAAACTAGGTTCGGATATAAGTGGTAAAGGACCACCGAAATAACTGCCAGTGCACGCAATACCTGCAGTTCCAGCCGAACAATGGTGTGGCTGGCAGGTTTCTCTAAAACGCGCTCAGTCAAGGGTTCTCTTCAATCAGTTGATCTACTTGTTGTGGCTAGATTCACTTAGGCCAACCTCAATGCTACCTTCGCCAACTATTTGTGGCTGGAAATTGGCTGTCTCTTGGCTGCCTAATTCTGAGTCGGCAGCTAACTGGGGCGTAACTGACTGGGCTCTATGCGATTTACCCGATTGCTGAATTGCACTATTCTTCTTGATTAGCGCTGTGCAATCAATGAAGCTAGGGAGCGCCAGTATGGACAAATACGTAATTGCCGTTGACCAGGGAACTACCAGCACACGAGCAATAATCTTCGATTCCGCAGGCTCTTCAATTGCCACCGGCCAGATGGAACACAAGCAGATCATGCCGCAGGCTGGTTGGGTTGAGCATGATCCAATGGAAATTTGGAACAATGCTCGCGAAGTGGTTGGACAGGCACTCAGCCGCGGAAACATCACCAGGCATTCCATTGCTGCTGTTGGTTTTACGAATCAACGAGAAACCACTGTTGTCTGGAATAAGAAAACAGGTCTTCCTGTCTATAACGCACTGGTTTGGCAAGACACCAGAACACAGCCAATTGTTGATCGACTAGCCAAGGATGGCGGCGTAAACAGATTCCGTGAAATTACTGGTCTGCCACTGGCAACCTTTTTCTCCGCCACCAAAATCGTTTGGATTTTAGAAAATGTACCCGGAGCTCGCCAAGCAGCGGAAGCTGGGGATTTGTTGTTTGGAACCATGGACACTTGGCTGTTGTGGAACTTCACCGGTGGTGTTGATGGCGGTGTTCACAAAACCGATGTAACCAACGCCAGCCGCACGCTCCTAATGGATCTGCGCACTCTGGCCTGGGACAAGAAGTTGGTTGACGCATTCGAAATACCTATGAGTCTGCTGCCAGAGATTTGCTCATCGTCAGAGCTTTTGGGAACCGTCAGTGAAAGCAGCTTGCTGCGCGGAGTGCCAATATCTGGAATGCTGGGCGACCAGCAGGCGGCAACCTTTGGTCAAGCAGCCTTTAATAAAGGTGAGTCCAAGAACACCTACGGCACCGGAAACTTCCTAATCTTCAATACCGGCGAAGATGTCGTGCTGTCGAAAAACGGCTTGCTTACCACCGTTGCCTACCGACTAGGGCAGGGCCCTGCTCACTATGCCCTAGAGGGTTCGATAGCGGTTACTGGTTCGCTGATTCAGTGGCTCAGAGACAACCTAAGGTTCTTCGATGACGCATCCGAGGTTGAGGCGCTAGCAAACACAGTTCCAGATAACGGTGGCGCATACTTTGTTCCTGCCTTCAGCGGCCTGTTCGCGCCGCACTGGCGACCAGATGCACGAGGTGCGCTGGTTGGGCTGACCAGATACATCAACAAAGCTCACATCGCTAGGGCAGCTCTCGAAGCCACCGCTTTTCAAACTCTAGAAGTGTTAGAAGCCCTCAATGCCGACTCCGGTGTTGCGCTGGCTGAACTGAAGGTTGATGGTGGAATGACCAAGAACAACACCCTGATGCAGTTTCAGGCTGACATTCTGGGTGTGCCAGTAATCAGCCCTGTGATTGCCGAGACAACAGCGCTGGGAGCTGCGTATGCAGCAGGCTTGGCAGTTGGCTATTGGGAGAGTCTGGATCAGCTCAGAAGTAAGTGGCGCGAAGGAAAGCGCTGGCTACCTGCCATGGAAAAAGAAGACAGAGAAACCAGAATCGCACTCTGGAAAAAGGCTGTCACCCGCACCTTGGATTGGGTTGAGTAGCTAAAGCTAGTTGCGATCTTCTGGATCAACACCGGTTCGGTAATTGACATTTAGTGCGCTGATTGCACTCATCTCATCTGCGCTTAGCTCAAAGTCAAAAACATTTAGGTTTTCAATGATGCGCTCTTTCGAGGTTGACTTGGGGATAACCGCGACTCCCCTTTGAATGTGCCAGCGCAAAACAATTTGTGAAGCAGATCGATTATGTAATTTGGCGATTGAGTTCACCAGCTCATTGCTTAGAATCTGTCCCCTGGCAAGCGGCGACCAGGCTTGAGTGAGAATTGAGTGAGAGGCGTGGTATGCCATCAGTGGCTCTTGGGTAAGCAGTGGGTGCAGCTCAACCTGATTCAAAACTGGAATGTGTTCTGCAACTTTCAAAATCTGATCTAGGTGATGGGAGTGGAAGTTGCTTACACCGATTGACCTAACCAATCCTTCGTTCTTGAGCCTTTCCATGGCCTGCCAAGATTCAACATAAAGAAGACCGCGCTTAGGGGCAGGCCAATGAATCAGATAAAAGTCGAGGTAGTCAAGGCCGAGTAAGCTCAGGCTCTTTTCAAAAGCTTTTAGTGTGTTGCTGTAGCCAAGATCGTCCATCCAGAACTTGGTTGCGACAATTACTTCTTCTCTGGGGACACCGGAATCAACAATTCCTTCGCCAACACCAGCTTCGTTTTGATACATCGAGGCAGTATCAATCAGCCGATAGCCAACTTGCAAAGCCTGCGACACCAACGGTCCAGCAATTTCGTTTTCTACTTTGTAAACACCAAGCCCAAGCTGCGGGATGGTGTTGCCGTCGAGCAGAGGAAGCAGTGGTGATTTAGCTGGCTCGATCATGCCAATTACCTCTCTATGTGAATAATGCTGGCTGGCAACCTAGGTTGCCAGCCAGCATTATCGGTTCACTAACTAATTGTTAGTTTTCAGCCCAGCGCTTGACTAGTTCGTCGTAGTTAACGGTCTCGCCAGCTGGCTTCTCGTTAGCTAGTTTTGGAACTGGTGCGCCTGGCTGGTCTAGCCAGTACTGCTCATCCCGCTCTGGGTTCATCTTCACAGCACAGTTAGCGTCAGGGTTTGACTGCTCAAGACGAATCATTACTTCGTCCTGTGCGGCAGCCAGTTCGTTCATAGCCTCCTGGGCAGTGAACTCACCTGATGCAGCCTTGCTGATGGACTGCCACCAGAGGTTGGAGATGGTTGGGTAGTCAGGAACGTTCGTACCGGTTGGTGACCAGGCCACGCGGTCTGGTGAGCGGTAGAACTCAATTAGACCACCGTACTTCGCTGCATTCTCAGTGAAGTATGGGTGATCTAGGGTTGACTGACGGATGAAGGTAGTTCCAGCAATTGACTTAGCAACGTCAACTGTCTTGGAAGTTACGAACTGTGCGTATAGCCATGCAGCAGCACGCTTCTTCTCATCGGCGTGCTTCATGAATGTCCATGAACCTACGTCCTGGTAACCAAGCTTCTGGCCTTCTTGCCAGTATGAACCGTGTGGGCTTGGAGCCATTCTCCACTTAGGAGTGCCGTCTTCGTTCATAACTGGTAGTGCTGGGTCAGTTGCTGATGCAGTGAATACTGTGTACCAGAACATCTGCTGAGCAATTTGTCCCTGACCAACAACTGGACCGGACTCGCTAAAGTCCATACCCTTTGCTGTTGGTGGAGCGTACTCGAACCAGTCAAGGAACTTCTGCAGAGCGTAAACCGATGCAGGGCCGTTCAGGTCTCCACCGCGGGATACTGATGATCCAGCTGGGTGACACTGCTCAACACGGATACCCCACTCATCAACAGGAAGACCGTTTGGAGTTCCCTGAGTGCTGTCACCGTTTCCTGCCATCGAGAGCCATGCGTCAGTGAAACGCCACTGTAGCGATGGTCCTGGCTTTGCGTAGTCCATGTGTCCGTAGACCTTGACGCCATCGATGGTTCCGTCTCCGTTTACCTCGGTGGAGAAGAACTTAGCGATGTCTTCGTAGGCTGACCAGTTAACTGGTACACCTAGGTCGTAGCCGTAGATGTCCTTGAACTGCTTCTGGATGTCTGGATCGCTGAACCAGTCGTAGCGGAACCAGTAAAGGTTCGCGAACTGCTGGTCTGGTAGCTGGTATAGAACACCGTCTGAACCAGTGGTAAATGACTTACCAATGTAGTCATCGATGTCTAGACCTGGGTTGGTGATTGCGGCATCTGCCATCAAGTCGCCAACTGGGTAGATGTAGTCTCCACGCTGGTGAGTACCGATTAGGTCGGAGTCGTTCACGTAGCCATCGTAAATCGAAGTTCTAGTCTTGATTTCAGTCTGGATTCTTTCGATTACGTCACC
>CAZTLT010000016.1:0-14696 GCA_964614615.1 uncultured Aquiluna sp.
CTAGCCACTCATTTGCACCGAAATCAGCCTGGGTATTGCCGGGATTGGAGGACAAACTTTCCCCTTTTACTAGCTGGCGGACGCCCTAAAGTCTAACCAATCCAGGGGCTATAGTGTTTTCTGAAATGGAGCACGATAAACGCCTTTCTAGGGTGATTGCTTGAGCGATTACCTAATCCTCCTGTTTGGGGCCTTGCTTGTCGTAGGCACTGGGCTGTTTGTGGCAAGCGAGTTTGCCATCATCAATGTTGACCGGGTTGACCTGGAATCTCAGCGAGCTGCTGGAGAGCGGGGCCTGGACCGTTCGATCAGGGCAGTAAAAACTACCGCCACTCAGCTCTCGGCAGCACAACTTGGTATCACCCTCACAGTCTTGCTGACAGGTTTTGTTGCCGAACCAGCGCTAACTAGATTGCTGGAACCACAGCTTTCGAGTTTTGGACTTTCCGAGCAGAGCGTTTCTGTCTTAGCGCTAGTTATGGCCATGGCGATTGCAACAGTGGTTTCTTTCTTGCTGGGAGAGTTGGTGCCGAAGAACATGGCACTTAGCTCGCCAAAAAAAGTTCTCAAAGCCGTTGCTCCGTTTCAGCTTTCTTTCACATTTATCTTTCGTTGGCTGATTGTCTTCCTAAACGAAAACGGAAACTGGATTCTTCGGCGCTTTGGAATTGAACCAAAGGAGGAGCTGTCGGTTGCCAGAACGGCGGAAGAGTTAGCTTCGCTAGTGAGACGGTCCGCCAACCTTGGAACACTAGAGAGTGATACCGCCAAACTGCTTGAAAAAACCTTGGCGATGACTTCACTGTTGGCTAGCGACATCATGACGCCGAGACCTCAGATGCAGTCTTTAGAGCGCGAGCAAACTGTGGCTGACTTAGTTGCACTGGCTCGTGAAACTGGTCACTCTCGATTTCCAATCCTTGGTGAGGACTCGGATGACATTGTTGGAGTTGCTCACCTCAAGAATGCGGTTGCAATTCCCCCTGACCGGCGCTCGCAGGTTCCAATCACGGCAATTATGGTTGAGCCCATCCGAGTGCCAGAAACCATGCCGCTCGATCGATTGATTTTAACTCTGCGTGGCAGGGGTCTGCAGTTCGGTGTGGTAGTCGATGAGTATGGTGGAACTGCTGGCATTGCCACTTTAGAGGATGCCGTCGAGGAACTTGTTGGTGAGCTCGACGACGAACACGATAGAACCAAAGCGCACATCGTCCAGTACTCGGACGGCTCCGCTTCATTTAGTGGACTAGCCAGACCAAGCCAACTTCGCGAAATTGGGTTGAACATTGCCGATGACGAGGATTACGACACCATTGCCGGCTTTGTTATGAGTGAGCTGGGAAAGATTCCACAAGATGGCGATGTAGTTGACTTATCAACCGGCGTGCTCAAGGTAATCCGCATGGATGGCCGTCGAGTAGATCGGATCAAATACCAACCGGGAGGCGAAGATGTCGAGTGATCTCTCCGGTTTCATCTGGCTTGCATTCCTACTTCTTTCCAATGCCTTTTTTGTCGGCTCTGAATTCGCGGTGATTTCTGCTCGCCGAGCACAGATTGAGCCTCTGGCAGATAAGGGAAATCCGGCTGCCAAGATCACCCTGAAGGCGATGGAGAACGTCTCGCTGATGCTGGCCACTGCGCAGCTGGGAATCACGGTGTCGTCACTGTTGATTTTGGTGATTGCGGAGCCATCCATTAAGTACGTCCTGGAAGGCCCGTTTACCGCGCTCGGTTTGGACTATGCAGCAGCATCCGTTGTTAGTTTCATTGTTGCGCTGGTGTTTGTTACTTACCTGCACGTGGTGCTGGGGGAGATGGTTCCAAAAAACATAGCAATTTCCCTACCTACCTCGACCGCTCTAATTCTTGGGCCAATGCTTTACGGGGTCTCTTTAGTTGTGAAGCCTGTGGTGTGGGTGCTAAATCAGATATCAAACATGATTCTCAGATTGTTTAGATTCCAACCAAGAGATGAGGCTAACTCAGCATTCACCTTGGATCAGGTGGAGGACATCGTCGAGGAGTCTCGCCGCAGCGGAACACTGGCCGATGCATCAGCGACAATAACTAATGCCTTTGAATTCACCGAAAAAGTAGTGGGAGATGTTTACCATCCGCTGGAGCAGCTGATTACTCTCCCCGCTGATGCAACACCGCGGCAGTTGCAGGATGCAGTAGCCGAGCACGGCTTCAGTCGCTATCCGGTTAGAAGTGAAGCCGGGGATCTAATCGGCTATTGGCACATCAAAGATGCACTCGTTCAAGATTCTGAAAAATACGACCGCCCACTGCAGTCCAAGCGGATGCGAACCCTGATTTCAGTTTCGGAAAGTGCCGAGTTGGAAGATGCGCTGGCTCAGATGAAAAAATACGGCGCTCACATTGCCAGGACTTTCTCGTCGGATGGAACTATTACTGGCTGTCTATTTCTGGAGGACATCATCGAAGTCTTAGTCGGTGAAATAGAAGACGCCACTACGCGCTAGGCCAAACACCCCGCTCGTACTGGCTTGGCCAAGCAACTTTGACACCGAGCTCATGCGCTGCTCGCAGCGGAAAATACGGATCGCGCAAAAGCTGTCTTGCCATCATGACAACATCAACTTCCCCCGAGGCAACAATTTGTTCGGCTTGCCGTGCATCGGTGATTTGACCCACCGCAGATACTGGAGCATGGGTAGCAGCGCGGGCCGATTTACTGAATTCAACTTGATAGCCAGGGCCTGATGGGATTTTTACTCCAGTGATTAATCCACCGGAGGACAAATCGAACATGTCTGCACCTTTTTCGAAAGCCCATTTAGCAACCTGATTGGTCTGCTCCTGATCCCAGCCACCTTCGACGTAGTCGGTTGCGCTGAATCTAACTAACAGTGGAATACCCTCACCAATTTCACTCCGAACCGCCTGCACAATCTCCAGCAGCAGTCGAGCGCGATTTTCGAGGCTACCCCCGTATTGATCAGATCGCTTATTTGATATCGGCGAGAGAAATTGATGAATTAGATAGCCGTGAGCGGCGTGAATTTCAATTACTTCAAATCCTGCCGAGATTGCTCTTCTGGCTGATTGCCTGAAATCCTCAACTAGCGCCGATACTTCTTCGGTGTTGAGTTTCCTAGGAGCGGCATAGCCGGTAAAAGGCTCATCCGTCGATGAGTAGGTCTGCCAGCCGCCTTCGCTGATGGGCACAGATCCACTGCCAGACCAACTGCGGAAAACGGATGCCTTGCGTCCAGCGTGCGCCAGCTGCATTGCACTGACTGCCCCCGCTTCTTTTATGAACTTAGTGATTCGCTGCCAGGCAGCCACCTGCTGGTCGTTCCATATCCCCGCGCACCAGGGAGTGATCCTTCCTTCGGGATTTACCCCGCTAGCCTCCACCATTACCAGGCCTGCACCTCCGATTGCACGGGCGCCTAGGTGGACAAGATGAAAGTCCCCAACTACACCGTCTTGGTCTTCGCACGAGTACATGCACATCGGAGAGACCCAGAGTCGGTTCTTTACTTCGACTGAGCGAATTTTGATTGGTGTAAATAACTTGCTCATTTATCCATTTTCTTAGCCATGGGTTTCAAACTTCTAAGCCCTGGACCAAACAATACACGCCCTACGGGGAACAACGGAAAGGTTGCCGCTTCGGCAAATGCCATGACAACTTGTACTTAGAGTAAGAGCTCGCGCAAGCAAGAACCCACGGCTTGGGTTTCAATCAAGAAACCATCGTGGCCGAATTCACTTTGTATCACCTGCAGTGACCCACCAACGAGCGGACCACCAATCGAGTCGGCAATCAACTGCTGCCCGCTGATTGGAAACAGCCGATCATTCTCAATTCCAAGCACTAAGGTTGGACACTTAATTTGGTGCAGCGCCGACACTACGGACTCTCTGCCTCGCCCAACGTCGTGAGAATTCATTGCGCTAACCAAGCTGATGTAGCTGTTGGCATCAAATCTGCGAACAAATTTGTTGCCGTGAAAATCTAGATAGCTCTCAACCGCATACTTACCCTGCTCGGTAATGGGACTCACCTGTGATTGCCATGAGCGACCAAAGCGCTCGTTCAGCTCTTGTGGAGACCGGTAGTTGAGAAGTGCCATGCGCCTTGCAAGTGCCAATCCTCGATGGGGGCCAAAACCTGGTTTGGCGTCGTAGTACCAACCACCCGCGAAGTTCTCATCCGACCTGATTGCCTCCAGCTGCACAGTATTGAGCGCGATTTGGTCGGCGGTTGAGTAGGGAGGAGCCGCCAAGACCCCCAGCCTGGTTACCCGCTCCGGATAATCAATAGCGAGTTCAAGAGCATGCATGCCGGCCATCGAGCCTCCGATGACCGTATATTTCTCAATTCCAAGTTGCTCCATCAAGATTGCAAAGGCCTGTGCTTGGTCTCGAATTGTTAGCTGAGGAAAGTTGGCTCCCCACTCGCGTCCCTTGGAATCGAGCGAGCTGGGCCCGGTCGATCCCTGACAACCGCCCAGTACGTTGGGAGTGATAACAAAGTAGCGATTGGTGTCGATGTAGAGGTCAGGGCCAATTACCCCGTTCCACCAGCCAGCGGTCGGATGGCCCTCGCCTGAATTTCCAATTGTGTGACTATCGCCGGTGAGAGCATGCAGGACTAGTACGGCGTTGTCTTTGGCGGAATTGAGTTCACCCCAACACTCATATGCAAGCCTCACCGTTGGCAGTTGCTTGCCCGACTCAAGAGTTATTGAGAACGGTTCTGAGAATTTTCTATCCCCAACCGGATCGCCCGCTAGCCACGCTCCGGTGGCGGGTGGTCTTCCAACTAACTGACGACGCTGCTCCTCGGAAATAAATTCCGAGGGAGCAGAGTCTTCAGATATCTGAAAGTCCATTTATTTTGCTGCGGCAAAACCCTTCTGCAGATCAGCAATGATGTCGTCATAGGTCTCTAGTCCCACCGACAGACGCACTAGACCCGGGGTAACACCGGTGGTTAGCTGGTCTGCCTCGCTCAGCTGGGAGTGAGTGGTAGAAGCTGGGTGGATAACTAAGGATCTGACATCACCGATGTTTGCCACGTGGCTGTGTAGCTCTAGCGCGTCGACAAACTTAATTCCAGCTTCTACTCCGCCAACAATTTCAAAGGACAAAACCGCTCCGGCACCCTTTGGGGCGTAGGTCTTTTGTGCCTGGTTGTAGGGGGAGCTCGCTAGACCCGCGTAGTTAACCTTGCTTACCTGAGGATGTGCTTCTAGCCACTGCGCAACCTTGCTGGCATTTTCAACGTGGCGCTCAATGCGAAGGCTGAGAGTTTCAATTCCCTGAATTAGTGAGAAAGCGGAGTCGGCAGAAATGGCAGCTCCAATATCACGCAGCAGTTGAACACGTGCCTTGATGATGTAGGCGATGCCATCTCCCAAGGCCTTGGTGTAAACGACACCGTGGTAGCTCGGATCTGGCTCGGTTAGCCCCGGGAACTTATCCGACTTGGACCACTCAAACTTTCCGCCATCGACGATTACACCTGCAACAACCGTGCCGTGGCCTCCGAGGAACTTGGTTGCGGAGTGAACGACGATGTCGGCGCCGTGCTTGATTGGTTGGATTAGATATGGGCTTGCAACGGTGTTATCAACAATTAGTGGCACACCGTTATTGTGCGCAACGTTGGCAACTTTTCGAATGTCCAAGATTGACGCTCTTGGGTTTCCGATGGTCTCGCCAAAGAAAAGTTTGGTGTTCGGGCGGACTGCTTTTTGCCACTCTGCTTCGTCATCTTGATTTTCAACGAAGGTGACTTCTACTCCCAGCTTTGGCAGCGTGTACTTAAAGAGGTTGTAGGTTCCGCCATAGAGAGTGGAAGAGGACACCACGTGGTCACCGGCTTGAGCGATGTTCAAGATTGCGAAAGTGGTTGCTGATTGGCCGCTGGATAGCAGCAAAGCTGCGGTGCCGCCTTCCAGGGCTGCAATTCTCTTCTCAGCCACATCCTGGGTAGGGTTCATGATTCGGCTGTAGATATTTCCAAACTCAGCAAGGCCAAACAGATTACGTGCGTGCTCGGCGGAGTTGAATGTGTAAGCGGTCGTCTTATAAATAGGTACCGCTCTGGCATTGGTTGCTGGATCGCTAGTTGCACCGGCGTGAATCTGCAGCGTCTCAAAGCCCCAGTTGGTTGAATCAGACATGACTACCCTTCGTGTTTGATGATTGTTAGAAAACTATGGCTTAGATGAAATAGGCAGGCAAGTAGCTAAGTAATAGACCGTAACTTTAGCCCAGGTGGCTAAAGGCTAGCGATGCCAGCAGGGCAGCACAGAGGGGTAGGACTGAGTCATCAAACTGCGCCTTAGCGGAGTGATTGGTAGGGGCACTCTGAAAGTCGATTTCGGGCGGGCAGGCTCCAACGAAGACAAATGCTCCTGGCACCTCGGCAACGATTGAAGCAAAGTCCTCGCCGCCGGCGATTGGCTTTTGCATGGGCAGATAGCCTGCCTCACCTACCAGCTCCTTGGCGACCCGCTCCACCACCTCAACCGCCTGCGGGTTATTCATCAGCACCTTGGTTGCTCTGCCGAAGCTGACGTCCGCCTTGGTTGAAAAACCCTCCGCAATGCTGTGGATGAGTTTTGGTGCCAGCTCGTGCAACTTTTTGGTGTTTTCTTCTGAGAAAGTTCTGACCGTGGCGCCGAAACTCGCGGAGTCGGCGATTACGTTGGTGGTGGCATCGTCTCCGGCTCGAATCCAGCCAACGTTTAGTATCACGGGGTCAAATTGATCAAATTGCTTGTTGATGAGGTTTTGCAGGGCTGAGATCGATTCCACCAGCGGAGTAATCGGGTCCTTGCTCAGCCAGGGCATAGATCCGTGGCCGCCAGAGCCGTGGAAGGTTACATTCAAGTCACCGGCGCTCGCCATGAGTGGTCCGCTCTTGCAGGCAATGAGCCCCTTCGGCATTGAAGTGAACACGTGCAGCCCGTAAGCGGCAATTGGTCTCGAGCCTGTGATGTCGAGCATTCCCTCTTCGATCATGACATCGGCGCCGTGGTGGCCTTCCTCACCTGGTTGAAACCAGATCAGAACTTCTCCGCTTAGCTTTTCTTTATGGGTGGCAAGAAGGTGGGCAGCTCCGATTCCAGCCGCCATGTGCAAATCGTGGCCGCAGGCATGCATGTATCCATTGCTTGATGCGTAATCAAGCCCGGTGTCCTCAACCACCTTTAGCGCGTCCATGTCAGCTCGCAGCAAGACAGTTGGACCTGGCTTGCCTCCGCGAATGCGCAAAACAATTGAGGTCAGATTCTTGCCAAGAGTTATTTCGCCAAGCCCTTCAATTGACTGCAGGATTCGAGCCTGAGTCTTCGGCAGATTCAAGGCAAACTCGGGTATCTGGTGGAGATCTCTGCGGATTTCCGTCAGTGTTTGAGCATATTGGCTGGCCTCTTTTAGTAGCTCCTGGGCTGTTGGCATGGCTGCTCCTTCTTCTGTATTCATCTTTGCACTTTTACTATTAGCTCATGCTTGATTCCATTCATCCGGACTGGAAACCGCTCTTTGACGCGCAGCGCCAGCGACTGGATGCCATCCTTGAGCAGTTGGATGGCGAGCAGATTGTTCCCACTGCCGACTTAGTTTTCCGAGCATTCACCCTCTCGCCAAATGAATATCGAGTACTGATTTTGGGCCAAGACCCGTATCCGAACCCTGAGCACGCCATTGGCCTTGCTTTCGCCGTTCCGACCGAAACAAGTCCGCTTCCTCCAACGCTAAAAAACATTTATTCAGAGCTGCAAGCAGACCTTGGTATAAACAGGGAACCCGAACTGACCAGTTGGCCAAACCGTGGAGTAATGCTGCTGAATCGTCATTTGACCACCAGTTCAAATCAGACTGGCGCTCACTTTAAGTTGGGTTGGGATTCCTTCACTAGGGCGGCGGTTTCTTTCCTAATCGAAATCAAGCAGGGAAAATTGGTTTCCATTCTTTGGGGCAACTCAGCGCAGGAGCTCACAGAAGAGCTCTCAAAAGGAAAGCTGATAGTTTCCGCCCACCCATCACCACTCTCCGCCTACCGTGGATTTTTTGGTTCAAAACCATTTTCGAAAGCTAACCAGCTGCTTGTTGAAATGGGCGAGCAGCCGATTGATTGGGTATAGCCGTGGTTGATTCCGAAACTAGATGGCGGTTAGTTCGAAAACAAAAGGCTAGATCCCCAGAACAGTTAGCTCCGATAAGTATTCGTGCTGCTCAAATGTCTGATGTCCCTCAGGTGAAGGACATCTACAACTTTTATATTCAAAACACTGTAATTACCTTTGACGATAAGCCTCTTGATTTAAAGCACTGGCAAGACAAGTTTGAACACATTACTCGTCTCGGCCTTCCTTTTTTGGTGATCCACCGAGAGAGCCAAATTCTCGGCTTTGCCTTTGTCACTCCGTGGCGGCAGAAAACTGGTTATCTAAAAATCGTGGAGAACCAGATTTACCTGGCCGCAGCAGCAACGGGTAAAAAACTGGGGACCCAACTCTTTACTGCCCTAATTCAAGCCTGTCAGGAATATGGCGTGAGGGAAGTCATTGCGGTGATTGCTGATCGCGGGGCCCACGCCTCGATTTCCCTGCACAAAAAACATGGATTTACTGAACAGGGTCACCTGGCCAATGTCGCAGTTAGGTTTGGAAAACCCATTGGAAGTCACTTACTTTCTCTAAAGCTTTAGCGGTCGCCACGATATGAAAAAAGGTGAAACCAACTAAGAAATAGTTAGTTCCACCTTGATTGTGCGGGTGAAGGGACTTGAACCCCCACGCCTCGCGGCGCCAGAACCTAAATCTGGTGCGTCTGCCAATTTCGCCACACCCGCTGGGAACCTAGATAGCTTAGTGGCTGAGGCGGGCTGTGGAAAACTCCCTGCAGAATCTCATCAGCTTTGCCAATCTTGCCGTCATGCTCATTGCACCGCTTATTGATAGATCTAGAGAACTGGTCCGGCAATTGGGCCTTACTCCCAAGCAGGCAGTTCAATTGGCTATCGATGAATACTCAGAGTCTTCGGATCAGCTCATACATGAACAGCAGCTCCTGAATCAGCTTGAACTTGAGTTAGTTGGATTTGGAGTATTACAGAAATACTTGGATGACCCTGACATTGAAGAAATTTGGATAAATCGACCAAATGAAATTCTCTTTTACAACAAATTCGGTAAACAGACCACACAAGAAGATTTACCCGAAGAAGCTCTTCAAAATCTTGTTC
Source organism: uncultured Aquiluna sp. (assembly GCA_964614615.1). Taxonomy (GTDB): domain Bacteria; phylum Actinomycetota; class Actinomycetes; order Actinomycetales; family Microbacteriaceae; genus Aquiluna. The sequence goes on from CAZTLT010000016.1 coordinate 9,242, forward strand.
GTAGGTTACTTAGGTTTTCACGAAGAAAGCTGGACCGCCTAACACCCTATGTGGACGCGGATTTGCCCGATGGTTCACGTTTACATGTCGTCATTCCTGACATAACTCGGCAGCACTGGGCCGTCAACATAAGGAAATTTGCTCTTGACCGCTTGTCGCTGCTGGATTTGCGGGAGCGCGGGACACTGGACCCCATGCAATATTCCTTACTTAGCGAAGCCGTGATGGTTGGTAAAAGCATTTTGGTAAGCGGCGCAACGCAAGCAGGAAAGACCACTTTGCTGACGGCTCTGCTTGGGGAGCTTGGTCCACAGGAGCGCATTGTCTCCTGCGAGGACACTTTTGAAATCTCGCTCAGTCACTCCGACTGGGTTGCTATGCAGACAAGACCGAGCAGCCCTGAGGGGGACTCCGAAATTAACCTCAGAGAACTGGTTAGGCAGGCTCTTCGGATGAGACCTTCACGGTTGGTGATTGGCGAAGTCAGGGGCGCAGAAGCTTTGGACATGCTGGTCGCGCTAAATTCTGGAATCCCGGGGCTTGGCACCATTCATGCAAAGAGTGCTAAAGGAGCTATCGAGAAGCTTTTGACTCTCCCTCTGTTAGCTGGCGAAAACATCACAGATCGATTCCTTCGTCTAACTATTTCCTCCGCCATTGATTTGGTTGTTCATTGTGAGCGTGACATGGACGGCAAACGCAGAGTGCGAGAAATTCTTGAGGTTGCTGATGAAGTTATTGCGTGAGCTAGCGAGTGGGGCAGGGTATGGCCTCGTTGCGAACCAACTTTTTAGCCTGATTTTGTTTTTTTGCGTATTTGTTGGATTTTTGGTTTTGATTTCGACCGGTATTTCTGGATTAGCCATTGCAATTTTTCTTTTGAGCTTGGGAGTTGCACTCGAAATATTGAGGGCAATCGGCGCGGCTCGAACAAGGGCACTAGAGCAGGTCTGGCCAGCAATTTTCGATTTGCTGAGGTCAGGAGCTGAGGCTGGATTGACCAGCGATGAGCAGATCGAATATTTGTCCAAGGAAGCTCCAATTGCTGTGCGACGGTACTTTCTGCAATTACACCTAGAGTTGGAGCGAGGGCAGCCAACCCGCAGTGCGCTAGCCACTTTTCAAAAACAAGTCGGATCACGCAGCGGTGATTTCTTGGCAATGGTTCTGTTGATCACATCCGAGCTCGGAGGCCGAGGGGAATCTGGCATTTGGGCGAGAGCCAGTTCCGACATAAGAACAGAGCACAACCTCTTGGGTCAGGTCTTGGCAAAGCAAGGCTGGGTACTGGGTAGTGCCAAGCTTGCTGTGTTAGCGCCCTGGTTGATTGTTTTCTTACTTCTGACAGTCCCAAGCAATCAAGCTGCTTTCTCGTCAACAGCTGGCACTCTCGTGCTCCTAATTGGCCTTGTGCTGAGCCTTCTTGCATATTTCTCAACCTCGGCTCTGGGAAGGCTGCCGATGCCGGAGCGTGTTTTCAATGTTGGCTGATCGGATATTGACCTCACACACTTCGGGCCCAATCGCTCGTTTTCGATTGAGTGAACTTGTAGCTGTTTTCAAGCTCAGCAGCTCGAAGCCAGCTTTGAATTTTGAGTATCAGGCAGCAGATTTTGTTAAAGTCCTGGCTTTGTTGCTAAGAAATGGTGTTCCTCCGGTCGTTGCAATTTCCTGGCTGGCTGATCACATGGAGCTAAAAATCGGCAAGATACTAAAAGACTCGGCAAGCGACCTCGAGCTGGGTGCCGACATAGAAGACTTGATTCGCAGCTGGCAGAGTTTGTCATCGCCAATTTTTAGTGAGTTATCTCAAAAACTCTTGGTCTCTATTCAGCGCGGCACACCAATTGCTCAGCAACTGGATCTGTTAGTTCAAACGGCAAACAATCTAAATGCCAGCTTGATTCTAAAGAAAGCTGGAAGCAATGAAACCAAGATGTTAGTTCCGACTATCTTTCTTATCTTGCCGATAACCGTTCTGTTTACCGTTTATCCGTCTCTTGCTTTGCTTCAACTCGGAATATGAAAGGAATGAAATGAAGAGAACACTTTTGTCCGAAGGTGGTGATGTGCCTGGTTGGGTTCTAATTACGCTTATGACTGCTGGTTTAGTTGTTTTGATTTGGGCGGTGGCGGGGCCTGCTCTCCAGGGAGTTTTTGATGAGGCGCTCGATCGCGTCGTGTCTTTCTGACTCCGCTGGGAATGCAGTGCTGGGTGCGCTTGTAAACATTGCGTATTTGACATTTCTCACGCTGAGCGTATTGAGTCTTTCAATCAGCGCTTACAACACACTGCTGATTCGTGACGCCGCTATCGAAGCTGCCGCTAGAGCTGCTTTGCCGGAGTCACCCTCGCAACTGCCCTATCTGCAGAGACTGATTGAGGATAGGGTTCCAATGCTTGCCAGCGCTGAGGTCGAGTCAATTGAGCAATCCGGATTTGTTGGTTTTCGTATTTGGCACGTAAGTCCAGTGCTAGGACTCCTTCAAGCAACCCAATCCAAAACCGAGGTATTAGTTGCAAAAGAAGAAATTCCTAACCAGTAGCTTCGGCAGTGCTCCACTAGAGCTAGCCAGCTTCGGAGCTTTGCTTGTTCTTCCAATTGCACCAATGCTGACCCTATATGGGGCGATTTTTGACGCAATTGCTGCAGAATCCATTGCCCGCCACGCTCTACGAGCCGCTGTTTTAGAGTCAGCACCTTCTCAGCTTGACCAATCAATAACTGATGCTGTGGCAATACTTTCTAAAAACTGGCAAAGAACCGTCAGTTTCACAGTCGAGTGTGGTGAATGCAAAAAAGGAGATCTAGTTTTGCTCAGAGTTGAGGTTGGCAATTCTGTAGCGATTCAAGTTGCGGGCTTAGAACCAAAATGAGAGAAGACGGCTCAATTGCGCTCTTAATAGTCACCTACCTTTCATTAATTTTGCTGTCAGTTATTGGGTTTTCCAGTGTGGGTATTGCAATGCTGGCCGGTCACCGTGTTCAAGGGGTAGCAGATTATGCGGTTTTGTTCGGACACGACCGTGCTGTTCGAGCTGGGAAACCATCCCCAGATCGACTTCAAATTGAGGTTGACAAGTTTCTTGCATCCGCAGCTTCAGCGGAGCGCCTCGACATCATTAGTGCTGAGAGTTGGGTCGTGGGGGATAGTAGCCATTTTCGAGTTTGTGCAAGATATCAAGACCTATTTGGTCTTCGAATCAACTCCATGGTCATCTGCCGTGAGGCTGCTGCCAAGAGTTTCTTAGTGCTTTAGTCGATCTGGCGCATAAATAGGCAGGTACTTCCAGAAAAGGTAAGCACCAACAAAATTCAGCAGGCCCGTCATTGCCAGGGCACTCGAGAGTCCAATCACGGCGGTGAGGGTTGAAATCATGGCTGGAGCAACCACAACCCCACCGGAGGTGAGGATTCTAAAGGCGGCTAAGAATTCACTTCTAGCACCGGCGGGAGCCATGTCTGCTCCCAGAATCATGTTAATTCCCGCTGACATTGCATTTGCGAGCGCGGTCAACGCAGCCATAATCCAAAAAGCTGTGACATCTATAACCATGAAGGAAAAGAGATAGGTGATGCCAAGGGCTAACAGTGTTGGAACAGATGCCCAAAACTTTCCATATTTATCCATCACAATTCCAGATAAATAAAATAGCGCGAAGTCAATGAATCCCGTGATTCCAAAAATAAAAGAAGTTTCTGCCGGATCAATCGATAACTGAATCGCTAGTAGTGGTAGCCCCACCATTCGAATTGTTCTGCCTGCGTTGATAATCGAAGAGGCCACACCCAATGTGATTAGCTCTTTTGAGTGTCTTTTGGCTACTTGCCAAACACTCCCACCCAGTCCCGAAGGTGTTGCGGAAAGTTTGTGCTGGGGCACCGAAAAGACCGAAACTCCGGCCAGCAGGCACATCATCGAAACCGCTAAGTAACCAGACTGGACGCCGTAGAGGGAGATAAAGGCAGCACCAACCACAGGACCGATTGCCATGCCCCCTCGGAACATCCCGCCAAGCAAAGACATTGATCGTGGCCTGTGTTCCGCTGGAACTAACTCTGCTAGCACTGAGTGACGAGCCAATCCGAAAAGTGCGTGGCCAGCCCCAAACAATAGCGATGCCAGCAGAAGAGAGGCATAGCCAAGATTCAAAAAAGCTAAAACTCCCGCAATAACACCCAGCCCAGCTCCTAGGACCATTGTGTTTCTTTCGCCAATGCGATTTGTCAGCTGAGAAGCTGGAATTTCGAACAGCAAGGTGCCGAACATCAAAACTGCAGCTACCACACCGGCTTCAGCGAGCGAGAGCCCATAGCTCACCGCAGTCACCGGCAGGATAGGTAGCAGTGCTCCCTCTGCACCGGTAATCAAAAGCGATGGCAAATAAATCGGCCCAGCGAGGCTTCGTTTCTTGAAGTCGCTCATTTTGGTGATTTCTCTCGACCAATTAGAGCTCCGGCAATTATCAGCCCAGCGGAAATCACAAGTAGAGGAGATAACTCTTCACCCGTAATTAGCAAAAGCCAAAGTGTCGAAAGAAGTGGAGTCAAAAAAGATAGCAGTCCAACCTGCTGTGGATTTCCAGTCTTAATTGCATGGTCCCAAAGATAAAAAGCAGCGCCGAGTGGACCTATTCCCAGCATTAGCAGCAGCAGCCAATCACTTGTTTGAAAACTAACTGAAGGCTCGAGCAATAGGTGTGCTGCAATCGCCAATACACCTGCTACAAATGCGAACAGTCCAACCGCTGCAGTTGGGAAATCTCCAATCACTTTTGTGCCAAGAGAATAGGTGGCCCAAACGACTGCAGCGATAAATGCAAATAGATAACCGATCGCAAAGTCACCACCATTTGTAACACCCGATAACACAGCCACTGCTGCTCCTGCGAACCCAACAATTGCAGCCACTAATACTCGCAGCGAGAGTTTGCTACTTCTAATAAACATGGGCGCTAGCAAAACAATCAAGAGCGGCCACAGGTAGTTCACTAGATTTGCCTGCACACTTGGGGCGGTTTGCAGGGCCAAAAATAGCGCCGCGTGATAACCAAATAGGCCATAGACCCCGAGGGCCAGAATTTTCCAACTGACTCGCAGCCGCTTGAGATCGAAGCGGGCAAGCGGAAGAGCTAATAATGACCCGATGAGTAGGCCAATCCCGGTCTTGAGAAGAGGTGGGACGTTGGGCAAGAGGGTGGCGAGGGCGGCCAGACTAGACCATAGAACAACGGCAGCCAGGGCTGAGAATCCGCTTTTCATCCCTGCAGGATATCGGTCCCAAAAGGAAAGTTTTCGAGTTTTGGTCTCAAAATGTTACGTAAATGAGAGGCCAGATTGGTCGCTAGGGGGACTTGCGCAATAGGCTTAGTCCATCAGCACGCAACCACAAGTTGAATGCTGGCTATATACAAGGAGAATAATGAAGAAATTCCGCTCTATCTCCCTCGTTG
>CAZTLT010000017.1:0-14380 GCA_964614615.1 uncultured Aquiluna sp.
CAATTCCTTTAGCGAGCTGACATCGATGTTTCGGTAATGCAGAAATGCATCAAGTTTTGGCATCTGTCGGATTATGAACATGCGGTCTGTCCCAATCGAATTACCGGCCAGGGGAGCGGACCTTGGTTCCATAATGAACTTACCCAGGTAAGCCAGCACCTGTTCCTGGGCGCTTTCAATGCTGACTCCAGAATCCAGCTCGGCCAGTAGTCCACTGTCGGTGTGCATTTGCCTTACAAAATCACCCATATTTGCCATAGCTGATTCGCTTGGTTTAATCACTATTTGAATACCCTCGTCGACCGGCTTTAGCTGATCGTCAGTGACAATAACTGCAATTTCGCAGATCTCATCTTTTTCGATATCGAGCCCTGTCATCTCACAGTCAGCCCAGACGATGTATTCAGTCATCACTACCTAGTCGTTAGAGTGGCGCGCATTCTTCTGAGCTTTTCGCTGAAGCTTTGCTTCCAGCTTTGCCTGTCGCTTTTGCTCGCGCAGTTCTTTTCTTGAAGGCTTCGCATTCTGCTGAATAATAGGCAACTCACTGGTCAAAAACTCAGGAACTGAGCCGGTTGCTTTCGCACTAGCAGGTTTGGAGTCAACTGACTCTTCCGCCCATCGCATTTGAGTCTCGTCGTCCAATGGCATCTCTGTTTCAATGCTCACCTCTGACCACTGCAGGGCTGCATTTTCGGTGACGACAGTCTCTTCATGAACTCGCATAGTTGTCACTGGGGCAGTGGCTGGTTCCATCGCAGGCGCAGCATCACCTTTCTTTTTCGCCTGGCGAACTGCCTTGCGGTTTGCCCGAATGGCCTTGCGGTCTTTTCGACCTTCAACTAGCCAGTACAGGGTCGGAACCAAGATTAGGGTTAGCAGCGTTGATGAGAACAATCCGCCAATCACCACAATCGCAAGGGGCTGAGAGATAAAGCCCGAATTTCCAGTCAAACCAAATGCCATCGGCGTCAGTGCCAAGATGGTGGCCAGGGCGGTCATCAAAATTGGCCGCAGACGTTGCCTTGCCCCATCAATCAGTGAATCAAACACACTCTTGCCCTGCTTGCGATATTGATTCACCAGATCAATTAGAACTATTGCATTGGTTACCACGATTCCAACCAGCATCAGCATTCCGATTAGTGCTGGCACACCCAGTGCTGTGTCGGTTAGCAGCAACAGACCGAGGGCACCGGTAGCAGCAAACGGAATCGAAATCAGCAGCAGCAATGGCTGAATCAAAGACGAGAAGGTTGCAACCATGACAATGTAAACAATTGCAACGGCTGCCAAGAGTGCTAGTCCAAGCTGCTGGAAGCTTTCAGCCTGATCGGCAGCTGCTCCACCCACAGTTGCCTCTACTCCGATTGGCAAATCTAGGTCCGCCAGACGCTCATTGATGGCCACTGTGATGGCACCTAAGTCATCGCCCTCCGGAGTCAGTTGAACTTCCGCGGTGCGATTGCCTCTCTGCGAGGTAATGGAGGTTGGCTTTAGTACCTCGTTCACATCAGCAATTTCGGAGAGAGTAACCAGTCCTGTGAAGGTTGGGATTAGTAGCTCTCTAACCTCAGCGACTGAGGTTGGCGCCTCAGCGCCAGAAATAAATACCTGAGTATCGCGCTCATCAATTCTGACTGTTCCAAGCGGACTTGGTCTCAACTGGGCAGCAACGATTCCGGTGACAGCTGTTTCAGTTAGCAGGTAGCGAGCTGCTGCTTCTCTGTCAACATCGATCTCGAGCACGCGCTCATCCGCTTCCAGGGTGGAGGAAATTGCACTGATGTTCTCCAGCCCCTGCATAGCATCTGATATTTGATCAACGCCCTGCTGCAGCAGATCCTTATCCGTAGCGGAAACCTCTATGTCAATGGTTTCAGAGGAGCCAAAGCCTCCGCCTTGACTCGTGGATATTTCGCTGTCGCCTGGCGCTGGCAGGTTTAGAACCTCTGCCTGCAACTGCTCAAGGTCAGCCCCTTCATCGGCAATGATGCTGAAGGCAATTCCTCGTGCCGCTGCCCCGAAAGCTACGCGACCATCGGCCGCTGAACCAACGGTAGTTTGGACGACATCAATTCCGTCAATTGCAAGAATCTCGGCCTCTAGCTGCTTGGCTGCCTCATTTTGCTCTTCAAATGTGGTTCCGGAAGGCATTGAAAGACGGGCGGTGAATTGGTTGGAGCCGCCACCATCGATGAAGTTTGTCTTTAGAAGTGGAACCAGCGAGAAGGTGTAGCCAAGAATCAGCAGTGCTGCAGTCAGCGTTAACCATGGGTGACGAGTGGTTCCGCGCAAAATCGGCATGTAGGAGCGCTGCAGAAGGCTCTTCTTCTCTCGCTCCTCCTCCGCAATGCGCTGCTTCTTTTCGAAATTCTTGGGATCTGCTTCCTTTAGCGCATTTAGACGCTTTGGCATGCGCAGGAACCAGTAGGCAAAAACTGGGACAATCGTCAAGCTAACCAGCAGTGAGGCCAGAAGTGCTATTGCTACCGTGAAGGCAAATGGTCTAAACAGCTCGCCGACAAGACCATCAACTAGGGCAATCGGCAAGAAGACCGCAACGGTGGTGATGGTTGATGCGGTAATGGCGCCAGCTACTTCCTTCACCGCAGTCATAATCGCTTTTCTGCGCTTTTCGCCATAGCTCAAATGACGATTAATGTTTTCAATCACAACGATTGAGTCATCCACCACGCGACCAATCGAGATGGTCAAGGCGCCAAGCGTTAGCAAGTTCAGGGAATAGTCCGCTACCGAAAGACCGATAAAGGTAATCAAAACCGAGGTTGGAATCGAAATTGCGGTAATGATGGTGGACTTGAAGCTGAGCAAAAAGACCAAGATGACCAGCACAGCCATGCCAAGTCCAAGCAAACCTTCGGTGGTCAGGTCCTTAATGGATTTTTCAATAAAGGGAGCCTGATCGAAAATTGTGACGGTCGTCACCCCACCACCCAGTGCCTCCTCAAGCTCTGGAATTAGCTCTTGAACGCCTTTGGAGACAGCGACCGAATTACCCTCTGGGGTTTTGACGATGGAAACCGCAAGCGATTCATTCCCGTTGGTTCGTGCGATGGTGGTAACGGGAGCTTGCTCTAAAGCAACATCGGCAACATCGCCGATGGTCACTACGGGAGCAGCTGGATTTGGAACCGCTGGAATCAGTGGAAGACTTTCGAACAACTCAACGGTATCAACCGCATTTCCGACCTGAACTGAAACCGAGCCTTCACTGTCCGTAATCGAACCAACTGGCAGAACCAGACCATTTGAGTTGATGGCAGTAATAATGTCGCGCTGAGTCAAACCGGCAGCGGCCAAAGCAACTTGGTTCAAGGTGAGGTTGATCTGTTTTTCTGTTGCTCCTGAAACAGCAACTTCTCGGATTCCATCTACTTTTTGGAAGAGGGTCGGAGCAACTTCCTCTAGCTTCTTACCAATCCGCTCGTTGTCACCGTTGTCATCACTAATTGCAAGAACAATGATTGGGACAGAGTCAAAACTTCCCGAAATAATCCTTGGTTCAGCGTCACTGGGCAGCAGTCCTTCAAGGTCTGAGAGCACTCCATTTAGTTTCTCCGTTGCCTGGTCAGAGGTGGTGCCGAATGCGAAGGAGACACGAAGAACCGATAGCCCGGTTGTTGAGGTCACAGTGGTGGACTCAACTCCCTCTAGGCCGATTACCGCTTGCTCAATTGGAGAGGACACTTGGCTGTCGACAACTTCGGGTGAGGCACCGGGGTATGAAGTAACGATTGCCGCAGATGGAATCTCGATGGACGGGATCAGCTCCTGCTTCAGGCCACCGACGGAGATGAATCCAAAGGCTGCGACTATTAGAGTCACCAGGGCTACGACGGAGCGATTCTTTAGAGAAAGCTTGGAAAGAATGGACAAAATTACCTCTTAGTTTTTCCTAGCTGGTTCAACCAGCCAAGGAGCCAGAATACTCCCATTGGCCTGTCTAAAGGCTGGGAAATACCGTCTAGATGCGCACCAAAGACAGGTGGCGGGCCGGATTACCGAAACGATGGGCGGTAATGCTTACTGCCTGCTCTTTATAAAAAGGAAGTAGCTCGATAATTCCTGACTCGGTTTGCTCGCAATCAAAAACCGCCACATCCACATTTGCCAAGGCTGAAAGTTCTCTATTGCTACCGCCTATTACCCGGACCCTTCTGGGCGAGCGAGCAAGGGATGCTAACCAAGCTGCCTCTTCCTCGACACTTACCTTGACGCCAGCTTTGCGAACAAATTTTAGGATTCGGGCGGGCAATTCACTAACACTTAGCTCAACCTTGCCAAGTGCCAACGCAGTCACAAGGCCTCGCCAAATTTGATATTCACTGGCTGATTTTTGAATTCGAATTGTGCAGTCAGATCGCAAGTATCTAAGGATGTTTTTCTCAACACTTAGACCAGATTCGTCTTGGGCTCTTTGGAAATATTCATTCCTTGCAGCGACATCGCTTTGGGCTGATCTAACTAGAGATTCAACTTGCTTGTCACTGAGAGTGCTGGCAGTTGCCATCACCAGTAGTTCTTCAATTGTCTTTTCCCCAATTGGTTCTTTGGCATTATTGGAAACTGATTTCCAGTCAGAGAGGCAGAATAAATAATTTGGCCCGCCCGCCTTAGCGGTTGGACCAACGGCGGATTTCTTCCAGCCGCCAAATGACTGTCTTCTAACAATCGCACCTGTAATTCCGCGATTTACATAAATATTTCCCGCCTCAACCTTTTCTAGCCAGGTGTTGATTTCCCCGGCAGAGAGCGAGTGAAGGCCGGCGGTTAGTCCGTAGTCGACGGCATTTTGTATCTTGATTGCTTGCTCAAGATTCTTCGCCGTCATGATGGCTAATACCGGGCCAAAGTATTCAACTTTGTGTGAGGTGGAGCCAAACTTTACTCGATCCCTTACACCCGGCGACCACAACTTCCCATCGTCACTTAGCGGCTTTGGTTCGATGAACCAGCGCTCACCCGCATCAAGTATTGTCAAACCATGCAAAAGCTTGCCCTGTGGGGGAGCGATCATCGGTCCCATTTGAGTAGCTGGGTTACTAGGAAAATCAACTGTTAGCGATTCGACAGCGTCCCGAAGCTGATTGCGGAATCTTTTCGACTTTGCCACTGAACCAACCAGAATCACTACCGAGCTAGCCGAGCATTTTTGTCCGGCGTGACCAAATGCCGAGTAGGCAACATCTTTAGCCGCCAAATCCAAATCTGCATGCGGAGTAACAATGATTGAGTTTTTGCCGCTTGTTTCGGCCAGCACCTTCAGACTGGGTCGAAACTCCTTGAAAAGTTGAGCTGTTTCGTAACCACCGGTAAGAATCACCTGATCAACTTTTGGATTAGAAATCAATTGTCTGCCTAGTTGCTTTTCACCGATGTGGACAACTGTCAGAACTCCCTCTGGTAGGACTTCCAGCAAGAGCGCAGCTAACACTGCGCCACATCGAGCAGCTGGACTGGCTGGCTTGAAAATCACCGCGGAGCCTGCTGCTAGCGCTGCTAAAACTCCGCCGGCCGGAATGGCCACGGGGAAGTTCCATGGGGGAGTCACTACCGTCAGTTTTCTTGGAGCGGACACGGCGCCCGGCAAAGCGCCTAGTCGCAACGCCTGCTTTGCGTAGTAGTTTGCGAAATCAATCGCCTCGGAAACTTCTGTGTCAATCTGATCAATTGTCTTGCCAGCTTCAGACATGGCAACTTCAATGAGGTATTCACGGTTTTTCTCAAGCACTACCGCTGCGCGAAGAAGATACTCAGATCGCTCCAAAAGACTCAGCCTTGCCCATGCCTCCTGCGCTACAAGAGCATTAGCGATGACCTGATTCAGGGTTGCCTCAGAGTCAATTGTGTTTTCCGCGACCAAATCCTCGCCTATCGCCGAATTGGCAAGACGCTTGAAAATTGTCTTTGCCCACTCGCGGTTTTCAGCGATGGCGGGGTCGGTGTCATCGGTATTGACAAAGGGACCATCCAAAATCTCGGGCTCTTGCAAAAGTCGATTTTGAATCCTGTTTGGAATTGGGACATCGGTATCAATTAGGGCTACCGAAGCTCTAAACCTCGCCACCTCCAGTTCAAAGTACTGCGAGTCGGTTAGTTGGAAAGCACTGGAAAGGAAATTGTCTTTGGTGGCACCCTCTTCAAGTCTTCTAATGAGGTAGGCGATTGCGACATCAAATTCTTTTGGATAAACAACGGGTGTGTATAAAACCAGTTTCCCGACGCTCTTACTCACAACTTTTGCTTGATTTGGAGCCATTCCCAAAAGCATTTCAAAGTCAAGACCTGACTGCGCTCCGCGCTGCGAAGCCAGTAGCCAGGCCCAGGCAAGATCAAACAAGTTGTGACCAGCTACGCCAATGTGAACGTTCTTAATTCGATTTTCAGTTAGTGCGTAGTTCAGCACGCGCTTGTAGTTAGCATCAGCCTCGGCTTTCGATGAAACTGTTGCCAGCGGCCATCCGTGGAGTTCCGAGTCAACTCGTTCCATGGGCAGATTTGCACCCTTTACCACTCTGACTTTGATGGGTGCTCCGCCATTGAGCACTCTGAGTTCCGCCCACTGCTGAAGGTCAATCATGGCCCTGAGGGCATCCGGTAGATAGGCCTGCAAGACGATGCCGGCTGTCAGCTTTTTGAATTCTGTTTTTTCAAGCAGTGACTTGAAAACTGCGACTGTGAGATCTAGGTCGCGGTACTCTTCCATGTCTAAATTGATGAATTTCTTTGGGCTGCTGTTATTCGCAATGGCATACAGCGGGGTGAGTCGCTCAACTACCTCCCGCACTGTTTGATCAAAGGCCCACGGGGAGTGAGGTGAGACTATTGCTGAGACCTTTACTGATACATATTCAGTTTCTGGTCGAGAAAGAATCTCCTTGACCGCTTCAAGTCTTTTCTTTGCCTCTACTTTTCCAAGTACCGCCTCACCAAGCAGATTGATGTTCAGCGTGGTGTCAGACAAACCAAGCTTCTTGGTTGCTTTTTGCAGCTTGTTTCTTCGGGCATCCAGGACCAGGTGGGAAACCAAGTTCCTCAGGAATGCTCTGGCAATCGGAATGACGGGCCAAGGGAAAATAACTGCAAAGTTGGCACCTAGGGCGACTAAGAGACGAAGGTGGAGAGGCAAAAATCGCGGCGTGATTGCACGCAGGTTATAAAGATTGTTGGCAGCGACGCGAAGATCTTCGGGGCGTATTACTCCGTCAATAAAGCCAACTGCAAATTCAAGTCCACGCTCATCCTGTAGCAGCCCCGCCAGTCGCTTAGATGGCTTATTGACTTTCAGCTTCTTTGCCTCAGCAACCCAAGTTGAAACTTGTTCAATGGTTGCATCCACCAGTTCGGCCGAAGGAAGGCTTGGTATTTGGGTTGTCTTCAGTGTCATGGTCTCCCGCACCACTCTAGGTTAGAGCCTTCTTCGTGCTTGCCTTGACGGTCCTACTAGTTCAAGGGATTGAGCTGTTCCAAGCTCTGGCTGAACTAAGACCAGAACGGGACCCTCTTGGACATGCATGCTGGGAAAGCATGAGACCCACCCCCGATGGGAGTGGGTCTCATGGAACTGTAATTAGTTCGCTAGCACTGCAGCCTTAGCTGGGTCCAAGGCACTTATAACGCCTGCCGGGATAGCTTTTATTTGCTCAGCAGTTAGGGCATCCAACGTTTCGAGTTCAAGAGCTGCCAGTTGCTTGGCGTCCATGGAACCAACGGTTTTCGGAGCCAAGACTCCTGCCTGCTCTGGACTTAGTCCTGCAAGCGTTGTTGGAACAACAGAGTCCATCTGCTTAGCAGAGAGAGCAGCTAGGGCTGATGGGCCAACCGCACCAAACTGGCTCGCATCTAACGCCTTTAGTTGTCCAGCAGCCATTGACTGCAGTTGCTTGTCAGTCATGCCACCTATCGCTGCGGGAGTCAGAGCGTCGATTTGGGTTGGCGCAAACGCCTTGAAACTGTTAGGTCCCAAAGTCGCAAGCTGTTCTGCGCTGATGCCTGGCACTGCTGCTGGGCTCAGGGCCTTAGCTTGAACCGGTGACAGTACACCGAATGTCTTTGGATCAAGCGCTGCTGTCGCTTCTGCATCGAGTGCCTTAATTTGCGGAGCACCCAGTGCTCGGAACTGCACTGGCAGCAAACCTTCTAATGCTTCCGGAGTGAGAGCCTGGAATTGTGCAGTTGAAAATGATTTCAAAACGCTCGGAGAGAGTTGAGAAATTTGCTCATCAATCATTCCCTCAATAGCGGCTGGTAACAAACCTTTCACCTGTGCCGGAATCATGCTCTTAATAGTTGCCGGGGTAATCTCGCTGAGCTGAGCCGCGGACAAAGATTTGATTTGATTGATAGCCATTGCTTTGAGCTGCGCGGGATCAAGACCACCCAGAGCATCCGGACTTAGCTGCGAGATGAATCCTGGTGGTAAAGCAGCAAAAACTTTGCCAGCAAATGCTTTGATTTGCTCGTCGCTAATCCCCGCTGCTGCAGCGGCTGGCAGAACTTTCACCTGATTAGGGTCGAAGGAACGAAGCGCATCCAGCGGCAGCTGCGAAATATCTGTCGCCTCTAATTGTTTGATAAGTGCGGGTGGCAGCTTGTCTACCTGCTTTGGATCCAATTCCTTGAAAGCAGTAGGTGGAATGTTGGCAAATTGCTCCGGTGAAAAATTCTTTAGAACATCTGGCTTTAGACTTCCAAGCTGATCTGGTGTAAAACCCTTGGCAGCTTCCGGACTTAGTTGGGAAATATCCTTAGGCGTAAATTTCGCCATTTCCTCAGGAGTAATTGACCGAAGTGTTGTTGGGTCAATTGCCCCAAGCTGATCACGGAATTTTAGATAGTCCTCAAATCCAGCCGCCGGAGCGGACGGAATTGGAGCATCGGGAGGCAAATTCTTCAAAATGTCTTCAAAACTTGGGAATGATCCGCCACTTGGAGGCGTGACGCCAGGCGGAAGGATTATCCCTGAGTCTGTTCCACTTGGTGGCGTGTATCCCGGCGGGGGAGTGAATCCTCCCGGTAAGTCAAAAGCTAAAGATGGCAGCGAGAGAAAACTTAGTGACGCGACTACCGCTGAAATTTGAATTACTTTTTTCATGATGTTGCCTCCAATAGCTTCATTTAATACCTCTTTGGCCTCCCCGTAAAGTTGATTTTGCCTTTAGCCCTGATAAACCAAAGACTGCGGCTCTGGGCTGGCTAACTTACTTTCCAACGGTCTCCCCAATCGGGTTTTTGGCGCTGAAAGGACTTACTGGTGTCTATAGAGGGGTGCCCCAGTCTCGATTACTAAATTAGACTTCTCAAGGTTCGCCCTCGTAGCTCAGTGGATAGAGCAAGAGCCTTCTAATCTCTTGGTCGCAGGTTCGATTCCTGCCGAGGGCGCCACTTTTCAGGGCATGGGGTTGGTATAGATTGACCTCATGCGAAGACTTATTGGCCTAACTCGATTTGCCGTTTTTGTTCCGGCTCTGGCTTCTATCGTGGGAGCACTACTTCTTATGGCCCAGGGCTCGATCGAAATGATTCGGGTTTTCGTATTCGCTGTTACCAGTCAAGTTTCTCTGAAAGAGACCATTGTTGAGGTTCTAACTGCCGTCGACGCAATCTTGCTCGGGACAGTTTTATTGGTAATTGGCTACGGCCTCTATGAGCTCTTTGTCGATGCCGATATTAAGGTTCCTGACTGGCTGCAGGTAAAAGACCTAGATGATTTGAAGTCAAAGCTAATTGGTGTAGTGGTAGCAATAATCGCAGTTGTCTTCGTTGGTGTATTCGTCGATGCCAATCGGGCGGATGAGGTGCTGGCATATGGGGTTGGAGCAGGCGCTCTGGTGCTGGGACTTGCAGTATTTGCGTTCACGACAAAGAAAGAGCCAAGGCAAACCAAGGACAGTGCTTCCAGCGGCAAGTGATCTTTGTCTCGATCTAACTCGACTATCCGCCTGTCACCTTGCTTTTCTAATTCCTTGTCCAAATCTAGACAAGATGTAGTTTTCTAGAAGCCCCACGAGATTGTAAAGAAGAATCGAAACTAACGTAATCACAACAACGTAAGTCCAAACCTCCGTTGTTTTTGCTCTGCCCACCGCCGAGATGATTGCGTAACCAATGCCCTGGCCCGTCGCTAGCCATTCCACTAGCAGCGCTCCGGTTATTGCGCCAGGAACAGAAATTTTTATGGCAGCAAAAAATGAAGGCAAAGATGCTGGAAATGCTACGTACCGCAGGGCTGCCAGCTTGTTAGCTCCATAAACCTTTGCCACATCCAGCATCGCGTCAGTGGCGGAGCGCAGTCCAAACACTATGTTCACTAGCGCCGGGAACAAAACAACAATCGCTCCCATAACTGCGACCGTGACCTGCTGCCTGCCGAATATCAGAATGAGAATGGGGGCCATTGCTATCAGAGGAACCGACCTCAGCAACATCGCGATCGGCATCAGGGCCTGTTCAAGACCTTTAGAGAGCGTAAACAACACTGCAACAAAAGTTGCAAAGAACAATCCGAAGGAGAAGCCAATCGATGCATCAATCATGGTTTGGCTCAGGGCCTGTGCGACTAGTAGCTGATTTTCGCCAGCTTTCTCATCTAGGAATAGAAATTCAAAAACTTGCAGCGGCCCTTTACCGATGTATGGAGTCACATCAAACGCCCAGAGTGCAACCACCCACAGCAAGATGACTATCAACAGCGAAAGAAGAGTATTGGTTACACCTTCCCCTAGCTGCCTGACTTGATACTGAATCTCCTCACGCCGCACCCTTGCACGCGTGGCTATCAGGGATTTATCTTCTGAATCTTCAATCTTGAAATTCACTAGCTACCCCTACTCCAGGGTGTAACAAGGCGAGAAAGCAGCGAGAAAAGCGCATAGCCGCCACCGGCTATCAAACCCGAGACCAGAGCAACACCCCACACTCTTGCTATCTCGAGAGATTGCTGAGCATTCACCATGGCTGGGCCGAAGCCTAGATCTGGACCACCTACGTATTCTCCGAGAATCGCACCTAAAAATGCCGCGGGAGCAGCAATCTTAAAAGCGGCAAAAATTGAAGGTAGCGCGGACAGCAATTGAACCTTAATTAGTCGATCCCAAGCACTACCACCGTAGGCGGTGATTAGGTCAAGCGTCTTCTTGTCACTGCTTCTTACTCCAGTTAGTGCACCCACATAGGTTGTGAAAAAAACACTCAGCGCAGCTAACACCACCGCAGCTGGGGCGGGCTCACTCTCTCCCGGCGCACCAACTACCAACCGCACAATTGGTCCGATTGCGACTATGGGAATGCAATAGGTAATGACGGCGATTTGGGTTGACAGGGCTTCCACTCGAGGGATTAGAAGCGCTAAGCCGGCAAACAATAAAGCAAATAGGTTCCCCCAGAAAAAGCCAATGGCGGCTTCTGTCAAAGTCACTGAGCCATTTCTCCAGTAAAAGTCGAAGCCATCGACCATTAGCTGCTCAACAACCTGCAGTGGAGTTGGGATGGCACCGCCAGATCCATCTGGTCTTGCACCAACTGAGGCAAAAACTGTTACGGCCAGTAACCACCACACGCCAATAGTTGCAATTACTCCCATTAGCCCGGTCAATTGGGAGGGAATTCTTCGATTCAGAGTGTCAGTCATGTGCTTGATTTGAACTTGATCCAAAAAGTAGTTCTGACGCCCGATCGTGAAGTTTATGGAACTCTGGAGTTCTCATCATTTCAGGAGTTCTTGGCCTGGGCAGATTTACCTCGATTATTTCCTTGATCCGGCCAGGTCTTGGACTCATCACGGCGACTTGATCAGACAAGAAAATTGCTTCAGATATTCCGTGGGTAACCATCAAGGTGGTAGCCGGCTTTTCAGTCCATATCCTCAGTAGCTCTAGGTTCAGTCGCTGTCTTGTCATGTCATCCAGTGCACCGAATGGTTCATCCAGCAGCAAAACACTTGGTTGAACTACCAGCGCTCTGGCAATCGAAACACGCTGGCGCATTCCGCCCGAGAGCTGAGCAGGTTTGGCATTTTCAAATCCTTGCAGGCCCACCAAGCGAATGAGCTCGTTAATAAGTGACTCATCTGGCTGAACGTGAGCAAGCTCGAAGGGCAAACGAATATTGGCTGTCACCGAGCGCCACGGCATCAAGGCAGAATCCTGAAACGCAATTCCCAATCGATGATCCCTGCGAAGCTCAGCCGGGGCCATCCCGTCCACGGTGACTGTTCCACTAGATGGAGTTTCTAATCCAGCAAGAATTCTCAGAATGGTCGACTTGCCACAACCCGATGGTCCCAGCAAAGAGAGAAATGAACCTCGATCTGAGTGAAGGGTTGCGTTGTCTAGAGCAACAATTGATTCTCGACCAAGATTGAAGGTTTTGCTCAGCCCCGAAATGGTAATGCCGCTACCCGTTGAGGGGGTAGCGGCATTATTGGTTTCCATCACCGAAGACTACTCCAGAAGCTCTGGGTGTTCGGCATAGACCTCGGCCAGCAAGCTCATGTCAAACAACTGGTCTGCAGTAATTGTGTATCCTGCGCGAGCCAGAGTCTGAATGTTTTGCTCTTGAAGGGCTGGTGAAATAGTGAGTAGACCATTTGCACGCGTTTCATCGGTGAGAACCAGCAGGTCATTTTGTGCCTTTGACTGCTGACGCTCTTTGTTGATGTCGAGACCTAAGTCTTTTCCGTAAACCTCAACGGCCAACCGTGCTCCCTCGTCAGGATTCGCGATGGCATCTTTCCAGCCACGAATTGTTGCCCACAAGAACGCCTTTAGTTCTTCGCGACGGTTGTCGATGGAGTCCTGGGTGACGATGAACGCCTCAGCGACAAATGGAAGGCCGTTGTCTGCAAATAATAGGTTGGTAGTTTCATAACCCAAATTTTCAACGGTAATTGATTCGTTAGTGACATAGGCCAAGAAGCCATCTACTTCACCGTTAACCAGCGGCGCGGGATCGTATTCAACTGGAACTTTAGTCACCTGAGTTGCATCTATACCATTGGCTGCCAGCAGTGCATCAAACAGGGTTTCATTTCCACCTGCCTGGACACCAATCTTCTTTCCAATCAGGTCTTGTGGGGTCTGGATGTTAGCGCCGTCCTTCAGGGAGAGAATTGTGAAGGGATTCTTCTGATAAGTAGCACCAATAATTTTCAGAGGAGCATCTTCCTCAAGAATGACCGGTGTAACAGCTACTGCATCCGATAGACCAACCAAAACATCACCTGACAGAACTACAGCAGCAGTCGCCGTAGGTCCAGCGATGAAATTCACAGAACTGAAGCCAGCCTCCTGGTAGTAACCCTGACTGTCCGCAAGGTATTCACCTGCAAACTCAGCATTCTTTATCCAAGAAAACTGAACGGCTAGCTCTCCGAAGCCTTCAGTGTTTTCTTCTGGTGTAGCAGCACAGGCGGTGAGACCAAGAGTGGTCGCCAACACCGCAGCGATTGCGATAGGTCTTAATTTCTTCATTTAGTGGTCCTTGCTTGATCGGCTTTGGGGTGATGGCGACAAGGTTAGAGATTTTTTGTGTCTTTTCTGCTCAACTTGCTCAAAAGTTCGGAAATTAGTTTCGATTTTTTATAAAAGTTCCGCTTGATCTACGTCAGCTTCAAGCTTTTATTGAAGGTTAGAGTCTAGTTTTTAGTCCAGGTGGTGCAGGCGTAAGCGCAGCCATAGTGAAAACAGAGCAACTGGAATCAATAAATCAGTAACAAGAAAAATCGGAGTCTCAATCAGGTAGCGCAGATAATCCTGCCCAGTGGTTGCAATGTTGACGATTTGGGATATGCCGATTGCTACTGGCCAAACCAAAACCGCGTAGGGCAGCAGCGCAATGATTTTGGACATGCCAGATCCAAACTGGAACAGCACGATTGGGGCAACCGTTGAAATTGATACCCAGCCCAGCACCAGTAGCGCTTGGCTCAGCATCAGGGCGGGATTTTGCTGGGCGAATGGATTGACAAAGTAGAACTCACTGTAGGTTGCGATTACACCCCAGTAAATTGCAAAAATAATCACGCCAAAGGTGCTGGCCATGTATTCAAATCTTGAGCGCAGTCTCTTTTGCTTAGTCATTTAGCCCACCTGGTTCACAGTCACTATTGTCGCAGGAATGTGAGGAATCCCCGCTGGCAACAAGTTGAAACTCGAATTTCCATACAGCGATACCCCGTCATTATCCGAGGTAACCATAAGCACGTAGAAGTCATTGGCCTCGGCCTCCACAAAAAAGTTCCAAGCCGCTACTACTCTTTCCGACTCTTGGTCTTTACCGGCAACTAGATCCGTCGAAGAGTTTGGCACCCAATTTGCTTCGGCAATTCCATTTTTGCTCAGCCAAATAGTTACAACTC
>CAZTLT010000018.1:0-14120 GCA_964614615.1 uncultured Aquiluna sp.
AGACGCCTGGCAGCTCACCGGTCGAAAAGATGACTTCTAGAAGTTTTCTTTATCGCCAAACTCCCAACCTGATTACCTCCGCTCGATTAGCGCTCGTTCCAGTTGTTCTGTTTTTGCTTTTGGAATTTTGGTCTGATCCGTGGCTAAGACTAATTGCGATGCTGATATTGATTTTGGCCGCCTCCACAGACGGGCTAGATGGTGCAATTGCAAGAAGACGGGGCCTGATTACAAATCTTGGAAAAATACTTGATCCGATTGCTGATAAAGCACTGTTGAGCGGATCCTTGATTGTTTTATCAATCTTAGGTGCGGTCCCTTGGCTAGCAACCGTAATTATTTTGGTTCGAGAACTTGGCATCACCGTCTATCGATTTGTCGTAATTAGAAAAAAAGTAATTGCGGCAAGTGGCGGTGGAAAATTCAAAACTGTAATGCAGATTGTTTCGGTCTGTCTATTTATTGCGCCTTTTGACTTCCTGGGCGACTGGTATTCAATCTTTTCGCAAATAGTTTTGTGGTTTACGGTTGCGCTAACACTATGGACTGGATTGCAGTATTTATGGTCGAAGAAATAATTTCTGCAGCGCAAAAAAAGGGCATCTACCTTGCTCTTGCTGAATCAATCACTGCCGGAATGATCTGCGCTCGCCTCGCCGAAGTGCCAGGTGCGTCCAAGGTATTGCTCGGTGGCATCAATGCCTATCAGGATCAAATAAAGAGTCAAACTCTGGGAGTATCACCCGCTTTATTGCAAATGCAATCGGCGGTTGACCCCGAGGTGGCCGCGCAGCTCGCTGAAGGGGTGAGAGCCAAGTTTGCCTTCGCGATGCAGCTTTCACCACAGCAGGTAATCGGACTATCAGCGACCGGAGTAGCGGGACCTGACTCGGTTGGTCCCCATCCACCTGGTGAGGTTTATCTTGCAATCAGCTCGAACTCGGGAACCAAGGTATTCGCGGAGCAGTTTTCAGGCTCCAGGGCAGATATTCGGCTGGCCAGCTTGGAGCGTGCTTTAGCGGTTTTGCGGGAAGAGATAGCCAATTTCTAGGTTTAACTTCAGGAAACATTCAGCAGTAGGACCTATCTTTGTCCCCAGCAGGGGGTAAATTAGGACCCCAGGAGGAAAGATGTTGCTACTTAGGCAAGAGATCGGTGATGTCCTTCGCCAGCACCGCCAGGCCCAAGGTCAGACCTTGCGTCAGGTAGCGGCCAAGGCTTCGGTTGCTTTGGGCTACCTGTCTGAGGTAGAACGCGGGCAAAAAGAGGTCTCTTCGGAGATTCTGGCCTCGGTGGCGGACGCTCTCCAGGTACCACTTTCCGTGCTGCTTAGAGACGTTTCTGCGCGGATGGCCGTGGCTGAGGGTATTTACATTGACGACACCTTCATCCCAGACACCCTGCCGGACGACTTCATTACCGAATCTGACCTGTTCTCTAGGCAGTGAGGCTCAGCCGCTTTTACGAGCTGGTTCAAGACGAATTTGGCCCTGATTTTGCCGCGGTTGTCCTATCTGACACCCGGTTAGATTTACTCTCCGACAAGACCCCACAAGAGTTACTAGCTGCCGGCGAAGATCCAAGAATCGTCTGGGAGGCAATTTGTAGGCAATTGGCTATCCCCGAAGAGCGCTGGCAGGGTAAAAATAAGTCCCCAAGACACGCCGACTGAGGTTATTCGAAATTTTGTTCGAACGCTTAGAGTTTTCTCAGCTTGAGCACAACAGAGGTTATCCACAGCGTGTTGGATTTCCCCCAAAGTGTCAGAGCCGCCAGCTAGCTTCTGGAGCATGGCTAATTACAGAGGAAAAGAGGACCACATGCCTACAGCTTCAGAACGTGAAAAGGCGCTAGAAACAGCCCTTGCGCAGATTGACCGTCAGTTCGGAAAGGGCTCGGTCATGAAATTGGGTAGCGAAGAGCGTGCCCCGATTGAATCAATCCCGACCGGCTCGATTGTGCTGGATGTAGCGCTAGGAATTGGTGGGTTGCCCAAGGGCAGAATCGTCGAGGTCTACGGTCCAGAATCCTCCGGAAAAACCACCATTGCCCTTCATGCAATCGCTAATGCTCAACGAGCCGGTGGAGTTGCTGCCTTTATCGACGCAGAGCACGCACTGGATCCTGAGTATGCCAAGAAGCTAGGCGTAAACATCGATGAGCTGCTGGTAAGTCAGCCTGACACCGGCGAGCAGGCTCTTGAAATTGCAGACATGCTGATTCGCTCCGGCTCCATCGATGTCATCGTCATTGACTCAGTTGCCGCGCTTGTTCCTAGAGCCGAAATTGAAGGTGAGATGGGAGACGCCCACGTGGGGTTGCAGGCAAGACTTATGTCACAGGCACTCCGAAAACTTACTGGAGCCCTTAGCCAGACTAAAACAACAGCAATCTTCATCAACCAGTTGCGCGAGAAAATCGGTGTCTTCTTTGGATCGCCTGAAACCACCGCCGGTGGTAAGGCATTGAAGTTCTACGCATCAGTGCGACTAGACATTCGCAGAATTGAAACCCTGAAGGATGGACAGGACTCGGTTGGAAACCGAACCAGGGTGAAGGTAGTCAAGAACAAACTGGCTGCGCCATTCAGACAAGCTGAGTTTGACATCCTGTTTGGCGAGGGTATCTCGCGCGAGGGTGGTCTAATTGACTTTGGTGTCGAGCAAGACATCGTAAAGAAATCGGGTGCTTGGTATACCTACGAAGGCGAGCAGCTTGGTCAAGGTAAAGAGAACTCTCGCAAGTACTTGAAAGACAACCCAGCGCTAGCCGACACCATTGAACAGAAGATCAAAATCAAGCTTGGAGTTGGTGTGCCTAGAGCTGTAGCGGACTTGCCAGTTGAGGAAGCAGTAAAACCAAAAGCTGCTAAAGCCGCTAACGACGCCTAATTCTGTAAATGCCGCCGAGCGACGAAAAACTGCAGAAGCGAGCGAAGAACGTACTGCTGCATCAACTCACTCGCACCGCCAAGACAGAGAAGCAGTTGCGTGAAGTCTTGCAAAAGCGAGAGATTCCGCAGGAGCATATCGATTGGGCAATCGCTGACTTTATCCGTGCCGGTCTGATCGACGATGCTGCGTTTGCTCGCGGATTCTTAGCAGCGCGATTGGCGAAGGGAAAGGCTGTCAGGCTTATCGCTCGGGAGCTGAGCCAAAAAGGCGTTGCTCACGGAATTATCGAGGAAGTCTGTGCTGGTGTTTCTTTGGAGGAACAGCAGGAACTGGCGAACTCGCTTGCTAGACGAAGAATCATTCGGATGGCCGCGCTGGCACCTGATGTTAGATACCGTCGCCTCAGCGGGTTCCTGCTCAGGCGCGGATTTCCCTCGGCGGTAGTAACCTCGGCCGTGCGCTGGGCGGAAAAGCAGGGGTAAAATCCCTATGCAATGCCTCTAACCTACGAAGTCCGGACCTACGGCTGTCAAATGAACGTTCACGACAGTGAGCGTATTTCTGGCTTACTTGAATCCGCGGGCTATGTCCCGGCGCAGGACGAGAATCCAGACCTGGTCGTCTTCAATACCTGTGCAGTTAGAGAAAACGCCGATAACAAGCTCTACGGCAATCTCGGCACCATGCTTGCAAAAAAAGAGGCCAACCCGGACTTTCAAATTGCGGTAGGTGGCTGCCTTGCTCAAAAGGATCAAAGTTTGATCCAAAAGAAGGCGCCATGGGTAGATGTGGTTTTTGGCACTCACAACATGGGGTCTTTGCCCGTTTTACTCGAGCGTGCGCGCCACAATCAAAGCGCTGAGATTGAGATTCTTGAGTCACTGGAAGTTTTTCCTTCAACATTGCCCAGTAAGCGAGAAAACGCCTATGCCGGTTGGGTTTCGATTTCAGTGGGTTGCAACAACACCTGCACCTTCTGCATAGTTCCATCACTTCGCGGTAAGGAGAGGGATCGAAGGCCTGGTGAAATTCTGTCTGAGATCAAGGCTTTGGTGGCGGATGGCGTCGTAGAAATTACACTGCTAGGGCAAAACGTAAATACCTATGGTGTCGAGTTTGGAGACCGGGGTGCTTTCGCCAAACTATTGAGAGCTTGCGGTGAAATTGAAGGACTCGAGCGGGTTCGATTTACATCGCCGCACCCAGCCGCATTCACTGAAGACGTTATCGATGCAATGGCTGAAACTCCTAACGTCATGCCACAGCTGCACATGCCGCTGCAGTCAGGTTCGGATTCAATTCTCAAGGCAATGAAGCGAAGCTATCGCTCAGAGCGCTATTTAGGAATCCTGGAGAGTGTTCGGAGCAAAATTCCAACTGCTGCAATTACCACCGACATCATTGTCGGTTTCCCGGGCGAGACTGAGGAAGATTTTCAAGCGACCATGGATGTTGTTCGGGCTGCCCGCTTTGCGATGGCTTATACATTCCAATATTCCAAACGCCCTGGGACGCCGGCGGCAGATATGCCAAATCAGGTTGATAAGGCAGTGGTGCAAGATCGCTATGAGCGACTACTTGAGCTAGTGAATGAAGTTGCTTGGCAGGAAAATCAGAAACAAATTGGCCGTGAAGTTGAGGTATTGGTTGCTAACGGAGAGGGTCGCAAGGACAGCAACACCAATCGGATGACCGGACGGGCAAGGGATAATCGACTAGTTCACTTTGAGGTGCCGGAGGGCGGGGAAGTGCCTCGGCCAGGTGACTTGGTGAGTGTTCAGGTGAGCCGGGCTGCCCCTTATTTCCTTATCGCAGATGCCTTGGAGGGCTCGAGGTATTCGCTTCGTCGAACAGCAGGCGGGGACGCCTCCGATCGCGCAGCAGCTGAGTCCTGTTCAACCGGCAAGGTAAATCTGGGGATCCCGATTAGAGCTAGGCGTGGCTGAAATAATCGCGGTGGTCGGCGCGACTGCCAGCGGGAAGTCGTCACTAGCAATTGAAATAGCTCAAGCTATTGGAAATGCCGAGATTATAAACGCCGACGCCATGCAGCTTTACCGAGGCATGGACATCGGCACGGCCAAGCTAACCCAAGAACAAATGCAGGGGATTAGACACCATCTCCTGTCAGTAGTTGAACCTACGGTTGATCTCACAGCGGTTGAGTATCGAGCCATGTTTGATCAGGCGCTTGAGCAGATTCAGGCGCAAGGGAAAACTGCCATCGTGGTTGGCGGCAGCACTCTCTATCTAGCGTCAGCGCTCGACAATTTAGAGTTTGCTCCAACAGATCCGCAACTGCGCAGTGAGTTGGAAGTGGAATCGGAGCGTGTCGGCGCGCTAACAATGCACCAACGGCTGGCACAACTAGATCCCATTGCTGCCCAGAAGATTCCGGCAGCCAACAAGCGCAGGGTTATCCGGGCCTTAGAAGTAGTAACAATCAGTGGCAAGAGCTTCGCATCATCACTGCCTACTCCTAGTTTTCGCAGACCAACGATTCAACTTGCAATTGATGTTCCAAGAGAACTGCTAATTCAGCGAATCGAAAAACGGGTGAATTTGATGTGGGAACAGGGGCTGCTAGCTGAGGTTGAGGGGCTACTCCAGCAGCATGGCAAACTCTCAGCGACTGCGGCGGTAGCGATTGGCTATCAGCAAGCAATCGCTCAACTGCATGGGGAACTGACACAGGCTCAAGCCATTGCAGAGACTATTTTTCTGACTCAGCGCTATGCCAAGAAGCAGCGCACCTGGTTCAATCGCGATCAGCGAATTAATTGGTTGAATCCCCAGAAGAGCTTGCTAGAGCAGGCACTCGAGCTGATTAGGCTGTAGTAATGGGTCTTGAATTCACCAAGGGTAACGGAACAGGGAACGACTTTGT
Organism: uncultured Aquiluna sp.; assembly: GCA_964614615.1. Classification (GTDB taxonomy): domain Bacteria; phylum Actinomycetota; class Actinomycetes; order Actinomycetales; family Microbacteriaceae; genus Aquiluna. The sequence continues at coordinate 5,782 of CAZTLT010000018.1, forward strand.
TTTGGTGCTGGATAGACCAGGTCAATTAGAACTTTCGGAAGCCGAGATTAGAAAGTTATGTAATAGGAACTTCGGAATTGGCGCCGATGGACTAATAATCGCCAGACCCACCAAGGGCAGCGAGGTTGCCAAGCTTCTAGAAGAAGAGCCCGCTGCTGAGTGGTTTATGGACTATCGCAACAAGGATGGGTCGAAAGCCGAGATGTGCGGAAACGGAATTCGGGTCTTTGCTCGTTTTCTGCTCGAACAGGGTTTAGTGCGTTTTGAAGCGGGCAGTACTCTGCCAGTTGCAACCAGAGCTGGAATCAAGGATCTGACCCAAACTGCCACCGGTTTTGCCGTTGATCTTGGCACCTGGAAAATTTCAGAAGAAGAAGTCCTAGTCAGAAGCTTTGGCTTGAAGGTTGCCAGACCAGGTTTGCATGTAAACCTCGGTAATCCACACGTGGTGGTCGCCTTGGCTGACCCGACTGAGTTAGCCGAACTTGATCTTCACAACGCCCCGGAGTTGGACCCACCTGCCGAGAGCGGAGCCAATGTTGAGTTTGTAGTCCCGGCCGATCCACTTATTGATCAGGGCGTTGCCAGTTTGACCATGCGGGTGCACGAGCGAGGCGTTGGCGAGACCATGAGCTGCGGTACCGGGGTTGCTGCGGCAGCGATTGCAATTAGACACTGGGCAGGCGGCGTTCAGAATAACTGGCGCGTGCAAGTACCCGGCGGAGAGCTAGCGGTAAAAATGTTTGCTTCTGAAGATGGAGAGCGCGTTGCGATTAGCGGTCCCGCGGAGCTCAGCTTTAGCGGGACTTGGCAGAACTAGCTACCTCAATGACCCAATAACCTCGCTCATTCAAAATCCTGCTACTTGTTCGATTGGGAAATTCTTCCTCTAGCCACCTCAGCAGACTTTCTGCGCCCAGTTGCTTTTGGACAACCAGCAGGGCCCTGCCATTGGGGTGCAAAAGCGAGAGATATTTTCTCAGAAGTTCGTGGAGAGATTTCTTGCCAATTCGAATGGGTGGATTAGACCAAATTTCATCAAAGAGAAGATCGCCTGGAAGATTCTCGGCTAACACGGCTTGAAAGTTATTTAGTTCTAAGTTTTTAGCATTCAGATTTGCAATCTCAACGCTTCTAGAGTTCACGTCCACTGCCCAGACTTTCGTTTCGGGCGAAAGCTTGGCAATTGAGATTCCGATTGGACCCCAACCGCAGCCAAGATCCAGCACATTTCCATGACTAGGGACTTGGTCAGCCAAGGACAGCAGGACCGCTGTTCCCTTATCCAATCTGCCACTACTGAAGGTGCCGGCAGCAGCCTGCAGGTTGAAGTTCTGCCCTGCTACCACAAACTGCACAGGCCTAAGTTTTTGGTCTGCGCTGGGATTGGCACTGAAATAGTGTTCGCTGCTCACCCGTCCAATCTATTAGAGCCTTAGTCTTTATTGAGATGGAAAACGAGACAACCCTTCAGCGCATTCTTCGCCGCGGTGCAAGCGCGCCAAATGACTATGACGGCGACCAGCTGGAGTTGGAAGAGCGAGAGTCCCTTCGCAGAGTTGCCGGGCTGTCTACCGAGCTAGAGGACATTAGCGAGGTTGAGTATCGAAAGCTACGAATCGAGCGGGTCATTCTGATTGGTGTTTGGGGTCAGGGGACCCTGGAACAGGCAGAGAACTCTCTCAGGGAGCTCGCTGCGCTCGCAGAAACCGCAGGAGCCGTCGTGTTAGCCGGTGTCCTGCAGCGAAGACCGATGCCCGATCCGACCAGCTACTTCGGAAAGGGTAAAGCGCAGGAACTCAAGGAGCTTGCGCGTGAGCTACGAGCCGACACCGTGATAGCAAACAATGAGCTGGCTCCTTCTCAGCGTCGTGCTCTAGAAGACTTTGTCAAGATAAAGGTCATCGACCGAACCGCCATCATCCTGGATATTTTTGCGCAACATGCCAAAAGCAAGGAGGGAAAGGCGCAGGTTGAATTGGCGCAGCTTGAGTACTTATTGCCGAGGCTGCGCGGTTGGGGAGAGTCGATGTCTCGGCAAGCCGGTGGTCAGGCCGCGGGTGGTGTGGGAATTGGCTCGCGTGGTCCCGGTGAAACCAAGATTGAACTTGATCGCAGAAGAATCAATACACGTATGGCAAAGCTGAAAAGAGAAATCTCGGCCATGAAGAATGCTCGCGACACCAAGCGAGCAAAGCGCGAGAAGTCATCAATTGCGCAGGTTGCTATTGCTGGCTACACCAATGCTGGTAAGTCATCACTCTTGAATCGACTAACCAAGGCGGGGGTTTTGGTTGAAAATGCACTCTTTGCAACCCTCGATCCAACTGTCAGAAGACATGAAACACCAGACGGAAGGCAATACACGTTGTCTGACACGGTGGGGTTTGTAAGGAATTTGCCGCACCAATTAGTGGAGGCATTTAGATCGACTTTGGAGGAAATTGCCTCGGCGGACTTGATTGTTCACTTAGTTGATGCCACCGACCCTGACCCACTGGGACAAATCGCCACTGTCCGAGAAGTGATCGCTGATGCAGGTGCTGGATCAGTCACGGAGCTGGTTGTCTTCAACAAAATTGACTTAGTCGATAAGCAAAGACAAGTAGAACTTCGCGGTTTAGTGCCGGGGGCAATTTTGGTATCGACCAGGTCAGGTGAAGGCATTGCCAAGCTTGAAAATGAAATTGCTACATTGCTGCCAAAGCCTGAAGTTGAATTCAGGGGAGTGATTCCCTACTCTCGTGGTGATTTGGTATCCAGGGCACATCTGAGCGGGAAGGTAATTGAAACTGATTATCTTGAGGAAGGTACCAAGCTTCACGCATTAGTTTCTGAAGAGCTAGCCGCAGAGTTAGAAGCCGTTAGATGCCTCTGAGGACCGCTACAACTTTTCCTAGGATGACCGCGTGGTCCCCGAGAATTGGCTCGAAGGCGCTGTTCCTTGGCAAAAGCCAAGTGTGACCATCGCGCTGCTTGAAGGTTTTTACAGTTGCCTCATCTTCAATCAACGCCGCCACGATGTCGCCGTTGTCCGCAGTCTGTTGCTGGCGAACAACGACCCAGTCTCCGTCGCAAATAGCGGCGTCGATCATGGACTCACCAACTACCTTTAGCAGGAATAGATCGCCCTGTCCGACCAGCTGTCGGGGGAGCGTGAAGACGTCCTCGACGTTCTGATCTGCGGTGATAGGAATACCGGCGGCAATTCGACCAACCAGCGGAACAAAGGCAGTGTCAGCATTAGAGACCTCGGCAGGTGCGTCTTCGCCCAGCAGATCAATGGTTCTAGGCCGCCTTGGGTCCCTGGACAGGTAACCCATGAGCTCAAGTTTGTTTAGCTGGTGAGAAACGCTGGCGGTGGACGAAAGCCCAACTGCCTCGCCAATCTCACGCATGCTAGGGGCGTAGTTTCGCTCCTGCATGGACTCCCTGATGACGTCCAGAATGCGGCTTTGGACCGCAGTTAAGCCCTTTTCCATTGCTACCTCCAAAAATGTCGGTGGCTAGTGGTTATCTCTAGCTATCGAAACTGTATTCGAATTTGGTTCAAATTCCAAACACATTTTCGAGAAATGTCCAAAAATGGGCAGAAAATGCTTGCTTTTGGGCCAGCTTTTTCTATACTTAGAACAAATGTTCGAAAGAGAAATTCGAACAGAAGGGATAAAGATGCAGGTTCTAGGCAGTTACCGTCTGACGAACCCTCGTCGGTTCGTTCGGGCCTTGGCCGTTTTGGCTCTAGCGGCTGGATTGAGCGTGCTAGGAATCACCGGCTCGGTGGCGACGAGCGACGCACCGCGGCAGCTTGATTTCCTCACTGTCGGCAGCGGCGATACCCTTTGGTCGCTGGCACAGGAACACGCCAATGGAGATCCAAGGGATTGGATTGCTGAGGTTGTTTTGCTAAACGGTCTTTCTTCATCGGAATTGGTTCCGGGACAACAAATAGCACTGCCGTAACAAGCTAGCTACCATTTACGAGTGAGCACACTCGATGATCTGCCAGTCCGTGATGATTTGCGCGGGCAGAAACCCTACGGTGCTCCACAGTTATCGGTCCCCGTTTCACTAAATGTCAATGAAAATACTTTCGGGATTCCTGAGCCGGTTGCGCTTGCGATTGTTGAAAAATTAGCGAAAGCCACCATCACCCTAAATCGTTACCCGGATCGAGAATTTCTTGAACTGCGGGCTCAGCTGGCCAATTTTCTAGGTCACAATCTGACACCCGATCAAATTTGGGCTGCTAACGGATCAAATGAAATCCTTCAGCAACTTTTCAGTGCATTTGGTGGTCCCGGTCGCAAGGCACTGAGCTTCGGACCCACCTACTCGATGTATCCAAATATTGCTCGAACCACGATGACCGACTACGCAGAGAAACCACGCCCAGCGGACTTTGGTTTGACGCCGGAGCTGGTCGAACAAGCAATTAGATCTGAAAAGCCAAACATTGTGATTATCTGTGCACCAAATAACCCAACTGGAACAGCCGTTGAGCTTGATGTGATTGAGCGTGCTTATGAGGCCACTGCAGGTATTTTGATTGTCGATGAGGCGTACGCTGAATTTGCTGAGGGACCATCGGCTCTTTCCCTGCTGCCGGGTCGCCCGCGCCTAGTCGTGTCAAGGACAATGAGCAAAGCGTTCGCTTTTGCTGGGGCTCGACTGGGTTACTTGGCGGCCGATTCGGCGGTGGTTGATGCATTGCGGATTGTACGTTTGCCTTATCACCTCTCAGCCCTCACCCAAGCTGCGGCCTCAGCTGCCTTGGAGCACAGCAGTCTTCTTTTGCAGAACGTTGAAAAGATCAAGCTGCAGCGCGACCGCATCATTGAGGCAACCAAGCAGTGGGGACTAAGCCCTTACCCATCGGATGCCAACTTTGTGTTGGTCGGTGGCTTCACTGATCCAGCCATGACCTTCGAGAAACTTCTCCAAGCTGGAGTGTTAGTTAGAAATGTTGGAATCCCTCACACCTTGCGCATTACGGCCGGGACAGAGGCAGAGACCACAAAATTGCTTGCTGAACTTGCACTGGTTCTTGACTAGACTTTCGATAATCCCCAACGAAGGCTTTCCATGTCCCGTATTGCCAAGCTGACTCGCCAAACCAGCGAATCCAGTGTTGATTTGGAGCTTAATTTGGACGGCAGCGGTAGCTCGGAAATCGAAACCACCGTGCCTTTTTATAACCACCTCTTAACTGCCTTTAGCAAACACTCACTGATTGATCTAAGGGTGAGCGCCAAGGGCGACACTGATATCGACGTCCACCACACGGTAGAAGACGTTGCCATTGTCTTGGGCCAGGCCCTCAAGCAGGCGCTAGGGGATAAAACGGGAATTAATCGTTATGGCGATGCTCTGGTGCCGCTGGACGAGTCTCTCACTCGCGCGGTAGTTGACCTCTCTGGTCGCAGCTACCTAGTTCACGCCGGTGAGCCGGCGGGATTTGAGTATCACCTGATTGGTGGTCACTTTACGGGCTCTTTGGTTAGGCACGTTTTTGAGGCGATTGCCCACAACGCTCAGCTCACCCTGCACATAAATGTTTTGGCGGGTCGAGATGCACACCACATTGCTGAGTCTGAGTTCAAGGCCTTTGCTAGAGCGTTGAGAAAAGCTGTGGAGAAAGATGCTCGAGTAGTCGGTGTTCCCTCCACCAAGGGTTCTCTGTGACAAAAGTTGCCCTCCTGGACTATGGAAGCGGGAACGTTCACTCAGCCGCCAAGGCCTTATCGGTAGCTGGGGCAGACGTTCTGCTAACTAATGACAAGCAGGAGTTATTGGAATCCGATGGCTTAGTGATTCCAGGTGTTGGAGCGTTTGGATCAGTGATGAAGAGCTTGTCAACACTTGACATCGCGAGCGTTCTTGACAAGCGACTTTCTAGCGGCAAAGCAGTGCTGGGTATTTGCGTAGGTATGCAAGTTTTGTTTGAACGTGGTGAAGAGAACCAAGGTGCCGAGGGGTTTGGTCAATGGCCAGGGGTGGTTGAAAAACTCTCGGCCCCGATTCTTCCTCACATGGGTTGGAGCAAGGTCGATAGTGACCCCCAAAGCGTTTTGTTTGCTGGGCTGCAGGGAGAGAGTTTCTATTTTGTTCACTCTTATGCGGTCAAAGAGTGGCAGTTAGATATCCGACCACCCTTTAAGCAGGCAGCCCTGAGCCATGCCACGCACGGTGAGAGATTTCTTGCAGCGGTTGAAAATGGCCCGCTGGCTGCGACCCAGTTTCACCCCGAGAAATCTGGCAGAGCTGGTTTGAAACTGCTGGAGAACTGGGTAGCTTCCCTATAGGAATTTATGAAACTAGAACTCTTACCAGCCGTTGACGTCGCAGCAGGTCAAGCGGTGCGGCTTACCCAAGGGGAAGCGGGAACGGAGGAGAGTTTTGGTCACCCTCTGCAGGCTGCAATGGATTGGATTGCAGCCGGCGCCGAATGGATTCATTTGGTTGATCTAGATGCTGCCTTTGGTCGGGGAAATAATCAGGCTGTGATTAGGGAAGTTATCGAACACAGCAGACAAGCAAAAATAGAGTTGTCAGGCGGAATTCGGGATGACCGTTCTTTAGAGGCGGCGCTCGCAATGGGCGCTACCAGAGTCAACCTGGGCACCGCCGCACTAGAAGATCCCCACTGGACAGCTTCGGTAATCTCAAAGTATTCAGATCAAATTGCGGTAGGCCTGGACGTTCGCGGCACCACCTTGGCAGCTAGGGGCTGGACTAAGGAAGGCGGAGACCTTTTAGATGTTCTACAACGCTTAGAAGACGCCGGTTGCGCTCGCTACGTAGTGACTGACGTTACAAAAGATGGAACATTGCGCGGTCCCAACCTTGAATTACTCAAACTGGTTCTTAGCAAAACCGACAAACCAGTGGTTGCCTCCGGTGGCATCTCTTCACTAGAGGACATTGAAAATCTCTCAGGCCTTGTTCCACTTGGATTAGAGGGTGCCATTTTAGGTAAATCGTTATACGCAGGAAGGTTTACCCTGCAAGAGGCTCTAAAAGTTGCCAATGGATAGGTTTCACGACTCAGCTGGTGTCCCTTGGCAAGGTCGCGAGTTTTCGAAGAATTCATTTACAAATGATGACGGTTCAACCCCTGCAGCACTTGCAGGCGCGTTAGCAAGATCACCGATTGATAAACAAGAACTTTTTTCTTCCCTCGAGGAAAGTCGATTACTGATTCCACTTCTGGCAGAGATCGGTGAAACCGAGTTAGGTCCCCACGGCCAAAAAGTAGACAAGAGTGCAGAGCTTTCCGTGGTGGCCGTTGCAACGCCAGACGGACAAACTGCACTCCCTGCCTTCAGTTGCGTTGAGGAGATGACTCGGTGGAACAAAGCTGCCAGGCCTGTTCCAATCGATTCGAGAAGGGTTGCGTTGGCAGCAATCAGTGAAGGACATAGTAGAGTGATTTTGAATCCAGCGGGTCACTCAATCGGTCTTCGACGACCTTTTTTGGCGGCTTTGGCACAACAAAAAAAATGGTTAGCACCCCATCAATATCCCGCGGTGTTTGAGCAAGTCAAGCTGTCTGCAACTAAGAATCAGGTTTTGGGATTTGAATTACACGACGGCGACCCAAGCTCAAAGCTGCAATCAGCAGAGCTACTGATTGAGTTGAAAATTAGACCAGGTCTCTCACAACTTGAATTGAATGCTTTACTCGCTGGCTTCACGGCAGATTTACAAAGCGATGCGTTTTTGGAGATTGTCGACTCAGTTGCCTATCGAATTGTGAGCGCTAGCTAACTGGCCCGGTGAACTTCTCACCAGGACCCTGTCCGGGTGGGTCTGGAATTACGGAAGCTTCGCGGAAGGCCAATTGCAAAGAACGCAGGCCATCTCGCAGCGGGCGAGCGTGGTGATCACCAATTTCAGTAGCTGCGGCTGTAACCAGGCCGGCCAAGGCGTGGATTAGTTTCCTGGCTTCATCGAGATCAGCCGGCTGGTCTTCGGCTAGGCCACACTGGACCGCGGCGGCGCTCATGAGATGGACCGCGGCGGTATTGATGATTTCAACTGCTGGGACTTCGGCTATGTCTCGGGCTGCGCTATCCAAACTGGCTCTTCTTCCTTAGGGCTATCTCTGCTAGAGTAGCCGAGGCTCTGGGCGAAAGCTCAGCTATGAAAGTGGATTGAATTCCCACCGGCCAACCGCTTCGAAAGGTTGTCCTGGTAAGACTTTTGATCTTTTTTCGTGCGCTATTCGGCGAGCTAAAACGGTTAAAAGGAGCAAAGTATCAGCGATCCGCGCGTCAATGAACGTATTCGGGTTTCGCAGGTTCGACTAATTGGACCAACCGGAGAGCAGGTCGGGG
>CAZTLT010000019.1:0-14105 GCA_964614615.1 uncultured Aquiluna sp.
CAGATTGGTTAGAGTGCGCATGCAGATCAATCACAGGAGCAGAATAGTCCCATGACCAAGAAGGCAAGTTCCAACCGTTCCAGAACCCCGCACAGCAAGAAGTTTCTTGAATACGTATCGGCCCATTGGGAGGAGAAGGCACCCTCGACTGCTCAGCGCTGGCAGGTTGCCGATTATGCCCAAAAGCGCAGAGATGTGCTGGCTAAGCAGTACCCGGGCAAACTGATTTTGCTGGAGGCTGGTGGAATGAAGGTGCGCTCGAATGACACTGAGTACCGCTATCGACCAGATACTGCCTTCACTTACTTCACTGGTTGGGGAAGTGAAACTGTGCCCGAATCAGTGCTGGTGATTGACACCCGGAAGAAAAAAACCAGAACACATTTATTTCTTCGGCCAACTGCAGGACGGGACTCGACAGAGTTCTTTGCCAACCCCATGATTGGTGAATTCTGGACCGGTCCTAGGCCAACCCTGGAAGACATTGAAATTCAACTGGACATTGAAACCCACGATCTAAAAAAGCTGCCCAAGAAGCTAAAGGACTGGCCAAAGCCACTCACGCTAAAGAATGCCAAGTTTGCGCAGTTTGTCTCCGAGATGCGCTTTGTTAAAGATGACTACGAAATCGGAGAAATGCGAAAAGCCATCGAGATAACTACTCGGGGGTTCGCCGATGTTGCTAAAGCGATGCCAAGAGCAATCGCCTCAGCTCGTGGCGAGCGCGTGATTGAAACAACGTTCTTTGCCAGAGCGCGCGAAGAAGCATATGACATTGGCTATGAAACTATCGCTGCCAGCGGTGCCCACGCCTGCATTTTGCATTGGACAAAAAACACTGGCACCGTCGATAAGAAAGATTTGGTTTTGGTGGACGCCGGTTGCGAGCTAAATTCTCTCTACACCGCCGACATCACTCGAACCATTCCAGCCTCTGGCAAATTCTCCCCCGAGCAAAAGTGGGTTTATGAAGCAGTTTTGGAAGCAGCTGACGCAGCCTTTGCAGTTGCGAAGCCAGGAGTGAAGTTCCGCGAAGTTCACAACGCTGCCATCGCAGTCATTGCTAAAAAAGTTGCAGAACTGGGACTCATTCCAATCAGTGCGGAAGAAGCATTGAAGGAAGAGAATCAGCATCACAGAAGATACATGGTGCACGGCACCAGCCATCACCTTGGTTTGGATGTGCATGATTGCGCTCAAGCTCGACGTGAGCATTACCAGGATGGCGTCCTAAAGCCAGGAATGGTTTTCACTATTGAACCTGGTCTTTACTTTCACGCCGATGATCTCACAGTCCCAGAGAAGTACCGTGGAATCGGAGTGAGAATCGAAGACGATGTTTTGCTAACTGAGAGCGGCTGCGAAAACCTCAGCAGGGCACTGCCAAGAACCGTGACAGAAATCGAAAGTTGGTATGCGGCTAATCAGCTAGGAGTCGCTGGGTGAGCCTAGTAGTTTCTTGGCGTTAGCAGCCTCGGACTCTGGCACCACAACATCCCATTTGCTGGCAACCGGCATTTGCGTGGAGAGAAAACCACGACGCGACTTGCTAAGCGCAAAGCGAGTGATGTTGAAGAGCATTCCAATTCCGGCTGAGAGTAAGACCACTGCAAAAAACTGCTGGGGATTATAGGAAATAGCACCCTCTGGACCCACCGTGATACCAGCACCTACCAGCAGAGCAAATATCAATCCGACCCAAAATCCAGTCATTGCTCCAGATAACGCAACTCGTCCATATCCCAAGCGGGCCTTGACTCGCTCAACTAGGACAGGTGAATGACCAATCAGCGATACCTGGTCAGCTTTAAATTCTCCGGCCAGCAACTTTTCCACCATTGCCGTAGCATCGGAATAGTTGGTAAATTCTCCTAGGACAAATCCTCTTGGGATTGTTGGTCCCAGCTGGTTCCGTTTAGCATTATTTCGAGCATCAGTCATAACGAAGATTTTGGCATGACTTTCACCGTGAGAGCGGGGTATCTCTATGAGCGCAACAAGAGTGTTCGTAGCGCGCCTGGTTGGCTGCGGCGTCTTTGATCCCGTCGGCGACCGCGTGGGCAAGGTTGTGGATGTTGTCATGTCATACCGCCAAAAACTAGCTCCCAGAGCCAAAGGCCTACTAATTGAAATCTCTGGCCGCAGAAGGGTTTTTCTCCCGATGACTCGGGTTACCGCTATCTCCCCTGGCCAGGTGATAACAAACGGATTGATTGACCTACGTCGATTTTCGACCCACGGCCAGGAGTTCCGGGCAATTGCAGAGATGCTCGGCAGAAAAGTAAAACTGACAAGTCCTAATCGCTCCGGCAAAATCGAAGACTTTGCGATTGAGCAAAATAAGCGCGGCGAGTGGAACATGACGGAGCTGTTCATCCGCAAACAGACCAAGGCCGGTAATCCCTTTAAGAAAGGGCCAACCGAGTTTGTGATGTGGAACGACATAGCTGATCACCAAGAGGATGTCACCTCCGAAGATGCCAAGCAGCTACTGAGCACAGTCGAAGACCTCAAGGCAGCTGACCTGGCAAGTGCTGTCATGGATCTTCCGGAAGAGCGAATGCTTGCAATTGCGGAAGAGCTGGACGACGAGCGCCTCGCTGAACTTCTGGAAGAGCTACCAGAGGAAGAACAGCTAGAAATTATTAATGACCTGGAAGATGAGAGAGCGGCTGAAGTTCTAGACCTGATGGGTCCCGATGACGCTGCTGACCTAATGGCTAACTTGCCAGCTGAGCGCACAGAAGCCCTGCTTGAAATGATGGATGTTGAAGAAGCAGAGGACATTAGACAGCTTCTGAAGTATGAGCCATATACGGCCGGTGGTTTGATGACTCCAGAACCAATCATTTGCTCATCGGAGACAACCGTCGCGCAAGCGTTAGCACTTGTTCGCAGAGCAGCGGTTGAGCCAGTGCTAGCGGCGCAGGTCTTTGTGACGATGCCGCCTTACGAAACTCCAGCTGGGCAGTACCTGGGTGTAGTGCACTTTCAGAAATTATTGCGCTACCCACCCGGTGAGCGACTGGGAAACTTGATGGACACCGAGTTAGAGCCTGTCTCGGCGGATGCTCAGATCAAACAAATTCATCGCGACTTGGCAACCTACGACTTGGTGGCGCTGCCGGTTGTAAACAAGGATGGAAATTTGCTGGGGGCGGTAACGGTAGACGACGTGCTAGACCACCTACTACCTGATGACTGGAGAAGCGAGGAGGAATGATGGCAAGAAACGATTCGCAGCTTGAAAGCCCGCTAGGCCGACGCTCGGTCTTGCGCATGCCTTACGTTGACCATGAGACCGTTGGTCGCATCTCTGAGCGCTTCGCCAGGGCAATGGGAACTGGACTGTTTCTCATTGGCATGACTGTCTTTATTGCAATTTGGATTACTTGGAACACGCTCGCTCCACTGGATTGGCAGTTTGATCCTCGGGGTTTGAACTTTACTTTGCTTACCTTGCTGCTCTCGATGCAGGCTTCCTACGCTGCACCCTTGATTCTGCTGGCGCAGAATCGTGATGCCGACAGAGATCGCGTGAAGTTTGAGCAAGATCGCCAAAGAGCTGAGCAAAACCTAGCAGATACTGAGTATCTTGCTCGCGAAGTAGCAGCCCTGCGGCTGGCACTTGAAGAACTTGCTACCAAAGATGAAATGCGAGACGAGATTCAAAAAGCGCTGCGCGAGGTGGTTGAAGAAATTAAGCCTCGCCGGCCAAAGAAGGCTAAGTGAGCAAAGCGCTTTCTGCTCTGAGCAGAGTTATCGACCCAGAACTTAGAAGACCGATTACCGAACTTGACATGGTGGGTCTAATTGCCGAAGCCGCTGACAGTGTGGAAGTAGACATAAAGCTGACGATTGTTGGCTGCCCAGCAGCACAATCCATTGAAAGGGATGTTCGCTCAGCTTTGGCTAGGGAGTTTGCCAGCGTGCGGGTAAACATGAAGACCATGAGCTCTGAAGAGCGAGATGTGCTCAAGCGAAAACTGCGCGGCGATAAACCAATTCGTTTCAACCCATTTGCGCAACAGGAATCTTTGACCAAAGTCATTTTTGTCGGCAGTGGGAAAGGTGGCGTTGGTAAATCCACCTTGACTGTGAACTTAGCAGTTGCACTTGCGCAGCTGGGAAATAAGGTTGGACTGCTCGATGCAGACATATTCGGTTACTCAATCCCCGGACTAATGGGTCTAAACCAGCCCCCTACCAAAGTCGACGAACTGATGTTGCCACCTATCGCTTTTGACGTGAAGGTTATTTCCATTGGGTTTTTTGTGCAGGACAACAAGCCCGTTGCTTGGCGCGGACCAATGCTGCATCGGGCAGTGGAGCAATTTCTAACCGATGTTTACTGGGGAGATTTGGATTACCTGTTGGTGGACCTTCCCCCGGGCACCGGTGATGTTGCGATCAGTCTGGGGCAACTTCTGCCAAATGCTCAGTCGCTGGTAATCACAACTCCGCAAGCGTCTGCCGCGACAATCGCTGAACGTTCCGGCGCCATTGGCTTGATGACTGGCCAAGGGATTTTGGGTGTAATTGAAAACATGAGCTATTACGACTCCGCTAGCGGGCGAGAGTATCTGTTTGGCGAAGGTGGTGGACAAGCAGTCGCGGAGAGGCTTTCAGAGCTGAGTGGAAGCCAGGTTCCCCTGCTTGGACAGGTTCCAATCAGCACCTCTCTGCGGAAAACCGCTGACGCGGCCGCCCCGGTGGTGAGCGCCGATGCCACAGACCCCGCTGCCAGGGCTATTGTTGAAATTGCTAAGTTCCTAAGTCAACAACCAAGGGGACTGAGCGGGAAGAAACTAGGGCTTAATCCGATTTAGGAATGTATGCAAACTATTGCCATCGTCGATCCACTAACCGGTCAAAAACTTCACGACATTCAGGCCCACTCGGCCACTGATGTGGCACTGAAGTTCCAAGCGGGTCGCGAGGCTCAACCCGCCTGGAATCAAATAGGACCTGCTGCCCGATCCAAAATTGCTCACAAACTGGTTGATGTTCTAATTGCCAACCAGGAAGAACTGATGGACGTGCTGCAGAGGGAAACTGGCAAGTCCAGAATGCACGCCTTTGAAGAAATAACTGGAGCGCTAGCAGCGATTTCCTACTACGCCAAGGTCACACCAAAACTTCTCAAGCGTAAAAAAGTGCGCGGTGGTGTACCACTGCTAATTACCGCCTATACCGAACCAGCGCCAGTAGGCGTCGTCGGCATCATTACACCTTGGAATTACCCGCTTGCACTCACAATGATGGATGTCATCCCGGCACTACTGGCCGGAAACTCGGTGGTCCAAAAGGCAGACAACCAGACCGCTAAGACTGTCACCATGTCCCGCGATCTAGCTGTGCGAGCTGGAGTTCCAGAAGATGTTTGGCAGGTGGTGCATGGAGACCCAGCGGAGGTTGGTAATGCCGTGACCGACAATGCTGACTATCTAGCTTTCACCGGTTCCACGGCAACCGGACGTTTGGTTGCCCAGCGAGCAGCCAGTCGCTTGATTGGTTATTCACTTGAACTCGGCGGGAAAAACCCAATGATTGTGATGCCGGGTGCGAACTTGGCTGAGGCAGCCGAAATGGCCATCGCCAGTGCCTTTGGTAATGCCGGTCAGCTCTGCGTTTCAATTGAGAGACTCTACGTTCCAAACCATGCCCTCAAAGAGTTCGAGCAGATCCTAAAGCAGCGAGTCGAAACCCTAAAGGTTGGTGCCTCAAACAAATTTGACTTCGATTTGGGAGCGCTTAGTTCCAAGGCACAACTCGAGCGTGTTTCTGGTTTCGTCGATCGCGCTCAATCCGAAGGCGCAAGACTGGTCACAGGTGGCAAGGCACTGCCTGAGATTGGACCAAACTTCTACGCACCAACTGTCTTGGCAGATATTCCGCACGGCGCAGAAATCCTTCACAAGGAAGTTTTCGGACCCGTCATCGCATTGGTCGGATATGACTCCTTGGATGAGGCAATCGAGCTGGCAAATGCAACCGAATACGGCCTAAATGCAGCGGTAATTGGAGATCCCAAGCAAGCACTGAAGATTGCTTCACGACTTATGGCGGGTTCGGTGAACATCAATGAGGGCTATCGAGCCTCCATGGCAACCATGGCTGCGCCGATGGGCGGAATGAAGCAAAGCGGAATGAATCGAAGAAGCGGCCCTGGTGGTCTGCTTCGCTTCACCGAAAACCGCACAATCGGAGTTGCCAATAAATTACCAATTGGTCTTCCGAGCAGGGCTAAGGATTACCGCAAGATGGCTCCGCTGATGACAAAGCTTGCCAAGTGGATGGGTAAGTTCTAGGTCGATTCCAGATCAAACGGCGGGGTTTCACCCAGCTCCAGTTTTTTCTGCGGTGGTTTTGCTCTGTTCAAAGTATCGGCAACGGTTGGTCGGCGCCTTTCTTCCATCAGCGCTTCCCGCACTATTCGCCTAGGGTCATACTGCCTGGGGTCTAGCTTCTTCCAATCCAAGTCTTCAAACCCGTCACCGAGTTCTTGCTTCATCTGAACTTGGGCGTTATCGATCATGCGTTTGCCCTTTTTTACCCACTCCCCCATTTGCTTGGCGTAATAGGGAAGGCGCTCAGGACCAATTATGAGCACGGCCAGTAAGGCAAGCAGTAAAAGCTTTTCCGCACTCAGACCGAACATACCTAGAGTTTAGCCCGCTGAATACCTAGGTTTTTCCAGATTCAAACCTAAGCTGGTGCCCAAGATGATTGACAAAATTACCAGCTGGAAATTTGCCGAAGATTTCGCCAGTGAGCCGGCTGAAATTCGGGCAGCTCGCCGTAGCGCTAATGAACTGGGGGTTGAGTCGATCACAGAAGCAACTGGCAATCAGCTGGCGGTAATTGCCGGTTTGAGTAAGGCCAAATCAATTGTCGAGGTTGGAACCGGAGCTGGTGTTTCAGGCCTTTGGTTACTCTCAGCCTCGAATGACTCTGTTCTGACAACCATTGACTCAGAGCCTGAGTATCAACTAGCTGCCAGAGAAAACTTCAAGCGCGCTGAAATTGCCAGCTCACGTATTCGAGTAATTTCAGGCAAGGCGCAATCAGTTCTGGCAAACATGGCAGAAGCGGCCTATGACCTTGTTTTTCTAGATCTCAATCCAGTTGATCTTGCTGCAGTTTTACCATTGGCAATTGGTCTGACCAAACCTGGTGGCAGCCTGGTAATCGCCCATGCGCTCTGGCGAGACAGAGTTCCAAACCCCACCCTGCGCGATGAGGAAACATCGGGCATTCGCTCCGCCATGCAAGCGCTAGCTGATAGTGAAGATTTCTTAGTTTCTATTTCACTGGTAGGCGATGGCCTGCTGATTGCAAATAGGCGATAGCTATTTTTTGATGACGCCAGCGAGCACTTTGTGCAATTGCTTGGCCTCTTCTTCGTTGACAGACACCACTAGGCGACCGCCGCCCTCGAGTGGAACCCGCAACACAATCAGACCCCTGGGCTCGCGCTCGGCCTCCATCGGCCCATCACCGGTGCGTGGCTTCATAGCTGCCATGAGATAGCTCTCCTTGGGGTTTGTCGAAACCACAATTATCCCAGATTCTGCTGGCTTAGCCAACCCACCCTAGACAGAAAGCCAGCTGCGGAGGCCCTTTTCAACATCAAATAGGTGTCCAACTGGCAAATTCTCATTATCAGCATGAGCCAGCGAAGGATCTCCTGGCCCATAGTTGACGGCTGGGATTCCTAGTGCAGAAAAGCGGGCGACATCTGTCCAGCCATACTTGGGCCGAGCTGTGGCTGCGGTGGCGCTGAGAAATTGCTTCGCCAGCTCCGTGTCCAAGCCTGGCCGAGCGCCAGCTGCGATGTCAACAAACTCGATTTCAAAGCCTTGGAAAATTGCTTCGATTTCCGCTTTTGCAGAATCGGGAGTCTTACTTGGTGCAAACCTGTAATTGATTTCCACCTCGCACAGATCAGGAATTACATTGCCCGCTATTCCTGCCTTGATCGAAACCGCATTTAGGCTCTCTCGATACTCCAGACCATCCACAGCAATTGTCTGAGGTTGAAAGGCGGAGAGAATTTCAAGTATTGGGGCTGCTTTGTGGATGGCATTTTCGCCCATCCAAGGCCGAGCAGAATGAGCCTTGACACCTTGGGTTCTGATCAATGCCCTGAGCGTTCCGTTGCAGCCACCCTCCACCAAAGCAGAGGTTGGCTCGCAGAGCACTGCGAAATCGCCCTGCAGAACTTCCGGGTGGTTTCTTGCAAGTCGTCCCAGACCATTTTTGGCGCTGTCGACTTCTTCATTGTCATAAAAAATCCAAGTGACGTCATACTTAGGATCTACCAGTTCGCTGGCTAGCTTGAGCATCACCGCGATACCGCCCTTCATGTCCACAGACCCGCGACCCAAAATAACCTGCTCGCGTTCAAAGTGGTGAAGCTGAGCTGGCAAGTTATTGGCAACAGGAACAGTGTCGATGTGGCCGGCAATCACAACCCGCGCTTTTCCATTATTGGTGCTGGCAACCACGGCATTGCCATCGCGAATCAAAGTCAAGTGAGGAAGAGCCAGGCTTCTTTCAATTTCATCTGCCAGTGGCTTTTCTGAGCCCGACACCGACTCAATGTTGCAAAGGTCCAAGGTCAACTCGACCAGGTTCTTGCTTAGATCGATGGCACTCATGCCCAAAAGGCTACCTGTATTCTGGTTGCGATGAGTGGCTTTCTAAATGACAGTGCCTGGGGGCACGGGCTGGCAACTATTGCTAGCGATGGCACGGTGTTGGATGTTTGGTATCCGGCTCCGAGTCTGGGACCAGCCCCACAGTCAGACCTGCAGTGGTTTCCGCCCAAGGAATTAGATCTGGTGGCGGGCGAAGATTCGCTTCGAGAGGTCAGAACCGAAGTAATCAGGCACGAAGTTGAGCTATCACTGCCGGTTACCTCAACTGCCGATGCTTATTTGCGACTTCACCTTTTGTCACATTTATTAGTCAAACCAAACTCCATTAATCTCGAAGGCCTCTTACCTAATTTGCCAATAGTTATCTTCACCAACCGAGGACCTGTCTTGCCAGAGGTTTATCAGCGCAAAGCACTTGAGTTTAGGAAAGAAGGCGTTGCTGCCCATTCACTGGATAAATTCCCAAGGCTGATTGACTACGTGACGCCAACTAAAGTTCGGATCGCCGATACAAGTCGAGTTCGTCTCGGTGCTCACTTGTCACCAGGCACAACCATCATGCACGAGGGTTTTGTTAACTTCAATGCTGGAACTCTGGGAACCTCAATGATTGAGGGACGAGTGTCTCAAGGGGTGGTAATTGGTGATGGTTCCGACATTGGAGGTGGTGCCTCAATCATGGGAACCCTCTCCGGAGGGGGCAAAAACAAGGTGACAATTGGCGAAAGGGCTCTGCTCGGAGCCAACTCTGGGGTTGGTATTTCTATTGGCGACGACTCAGTAGTTGAAGCGGGACTTTATCTAACCGCTGGCACCAAGGTAAAACTCATTGTCGATGACAGATCTCAAATTGTTAAAGCCAGCGAACTCAGCGGTATGCCCGGGTTGTTATTTAGAAGAAATAGCCAATCAGGTGCTGTCGAGGCAATTGCTCGCGATGGGGTTGGTATTTCGCTCAATTCCGACTTGCACGCCTAAGAGCTAACCGAATCCCAACCTCTGGGAGCTAGCGGCTCGGAGTCAAGATAGACACCACTGCCCACTTCGACTGCGCCAATTTTTCTAAATCCCATCGGCACTGAGTCCGGCGAGAAGGTGGCAAGAAAACCATGATCTTCTCCCCCATACAAAACCCAATCCAGAGGATCAACGGTTTTGTGATCTCTAGCACTAATTGACTGCGCAGCCTGTTCCAAAACCGCAGAGTATCCATGCAAGTCGAGGCGGTTAATTCGCAGCAAAACATTAGATGCTGCAGCTAAACGATTGGCATCAAGGGCAAGCGAATCTGAAATGTCCAGCATCGACTTAGCTGTTGAACCAACTGCTAAAGAAATCGGGGGCTTTGGTCTGAGTTGAACTGCAACCAATTCCGGATAGCTGGCAGCTAGCGACTTGTCATCGTGCAGCAGTAAAGACAGGCCTGCTGCCGCTTTGCCGAGAGTTCCTGCCACCGCCAAAACATCACCAGGCTGAGCGCCAGAACGCAGGATTGGCTTTTGAGTTTGCAAATCTCCGTGCGCGGTGACTGCAACAACTATTTGATCGGCAAGAGCTAGGTCCCCACCTACCACCGCTGCGCTGGGAGCCAGCTCGTCCAGCGCAGCTTGCAGTCCCTTAGCAAAATCTTCTAACCAACTCAATTTAGTTTCGCGTGTAATCAGCAGGGCGACAACGAGTGAAATCGGCTGGGCACCCATAGCCGCCACATCCGAAAGATTGGTTGCTGCGGCTTTGTAGCCAATGTCATATCCCGTTGAAAAGTCTGAACGAAAGTCACGGCCCTCAACCATCGAGTCGGTGGTGACCACAAATTGATTTGAGCTGAGGCCGATTACGGCAGAATCATCTCCGGATTCAATGATTGTCGATTCCACTGGCTTGAAGTGACGAAGCGTTTGCGCCAGTGCGCTTTTTTCGCCTACTTCAAAGACAGTTTTGCCCTCATACTCCACCAGACAACGCTAGCCTTAACCCGATGCGAATATTGCTTGTTTTTTCTATTCTCCTACTCAGTGGTTGCACTGCAACCGTGAATCTAGAGGCGGCAGAAGATGCCAACAACCCAGCCTGTGCTGAAGTTATGGTTCGTTTACCAGATGTGCTGGGCGAGCATGAAAAGCGATTGACAAACTCTCAGTCAACCTCGGCGTGGGGCAATCCAGCAGCGGTTTTGCTGCGCTGTGGACTACCGAAAGTGACAATTTCAGATCTGCCCTGTGTTACAGCCGGCAACTTTGACTGGCTGGTAGATGACTCACAAGCACCCAGCTATCGGTTTATTTCTTACGCAACCGACCCAGCGGTAGAAGTTGTAGTGGATTCAGATGTGGCATCCGGAGTTACAACCCTCGAAAGCTTGGAAGCAGCGATTGGGGTAATTGACCAGTCGAAACGCTGCACTTCAATCAGCAATTAGCGCTGAGTAACCAATCCGGTCTGGATCAGGGTCTCGACTAACTCAGAGTAAGTGACACCCGATGCTTTTAGTAATGATGGATACATTGAAATTGGTGTGAAGCCCGGCATCGTATTAATTTCAGTAATTACGAATCCTTTTTCGGTAAGAAAGAAATCGGTTCGAGCTAGGCCTGAACAGCCAATCGCCCGAAATGCAGTGATTGCGGCATCATGCATTTGCTTTAGCTGATCTTGACTGATGTTGGTTGGCACCAATAGCTCGGCTGAATTATCGATGTATTTTGCCTGGTAGTCATAAAACTCACTTCCGTGAAGCTTGATTTCGCCAGCTAGGGAAACCTGGAGAGATCCATCTGCGCGTTCCAGAACGGAACACTCAACTTCTCTACCAACTACCTGCTTCTCGACCAAAATCTTGTCGTCGAATTCAAAAGCACCCTCGATTGCTGCTCGCAGTGCTGCTTTTTCCTTCACCTTGGTGACTCCAACCGAAGATCCAGACCTTGCGGGCTTTACAAAGCAAGCTGGGGAAATATAAGCCTCCGCTTTGGCAAGTAGTTTTGCCGAATCCAAGTTCCAAGACTGCCTGTCGATAACCATTTCCTCAGCCACCGCGAGGCCCGCCTGCCGAAAAATCCGCTTGGAGTAAACCTTGTCCATGGCCAGCGCCGAAGCTAAAACACCATTTCCGACATACTTAATTCCGCAAAGTTGGAGTAGCCCTTGGATGGTTCCATCTTCGCCGTTGACACCGTGTAAAACTGGAAATGCGATGTCTATCTCCCCAAGTGATTCACCGCTGACAAGCTTTAGCTCTCCCCCACCAATCGGCATTATGACCTCGGGTGAGGCTTCGCTCACCTTCGGGTAATCAGTCAATTTCCAGTGCGAATCAATGTTGTGTAGAACGAAACGTCCGGTCGGTGTGATGCCGATAGGGACAACCTCATACTTTTTCTTATCTATTGCCGAATAAACACCCAGCGCACTGACACAGGAAACAGAGTGTTCCGGTGATGCACCGCCGTAAATTAGCGCGAGCTTGATCAATTTCCCACCTCACAGCTATCTGGCCCATTAGCCAAACTCGCTACAAACTTTGGGCTCATTCTGCCAGCTGAACTACTTTCTTCAACTGAAGCATCGATGGTCATTTCGGTTTCCTGAAATTGCCGGTCTCGTCTTGTTCGTGTTCAGCTGGATCCCAAAGTTTGGCAGGTGGTGTTTCTCCGCGCATCTGACCAACTAACGAGGCAATGGTTTTCATAACCTTGCCAGTTGCATCATTGACCTGCTCGATGGTCGGATTGGTTCCTATGTCAAGGTAGATCGGATCGCCAATTTTTACTCGAACAAGATGAAAAGGATTGGGTCTGAACTTTAGATTGTAATTTCCTAAGACCTTGTGAACTCCCCAGTGCGCGGCTGGCACGATTGGCACGCCGAGTTCTGCTGCCATGCGGATGGCACCTGTTTTGCCACGCATTGGCCACAAATCCGGATCCCTGGTTAGCGTCCCCTCAGGAAACACAACCACTACTTGACCAGCCCGAACGAATTCTTTGGCGGCCCGAAGCGGCTCTTCGTTCGACTTGCCACTTCTAAAAACAGGAATCTGTCCGACCTTGGGTAGCAAAAAGCCAAGAATCGGAACCTTAAATAGAGAAGCCTTTGCCAGGTAATGGGGAACTCTCTTCATGTGCAGATAGACCGAGTATGCAAAAGCAAGCGGATCTAAATAGCTCAGGTGATTACCAACCAAGACATAGCCGCCCTTTGGAAGTTTCTCTACTCCTTCGGTCTTTATGCGCATGGTCAGACGAAGAAGCGGTGCCAAGACTGCGGCTACCAAGACAAAAAGCAGGTTATTTTCCCGTTTGGGAACTTTTGGCACTGCTAACTCAGACACTGTTAGGCCTCGAACTCGAAGTCTGCGCCTAGGTCCTCAAGCTTGTTCAGGAACTTTTCGTAACCACGAGAGATGAGTTGAACATTGCTCACTTTGGAAGTTCCCTTGGCAGCCAGCGCTGCTACGACGTGCGAAAAACCTCCTCGAAGGTCCGGAACCACAATGTCAGCGCCAACCAGTTCAGTTGGTCCTGATACAACCGCTGAGTGATAGAAGTTTCGCTGGCCAAAGCGGCAAGGGTGACCTCCCAAGCATTCACGGTAAATCTGAATATTTGCACCCATCTTTCTAAGTGCCTCGGTAAAGCCAAATCTTTGCTCATAGACGGTTTCATGAACGATGGATAAACCGTTAGCTTGAGTCAGCGCAACCACCAGCGGCTGCTGCCAGTCAGTCATGAAGCCAGGGTGGACATCGGTCTCGATAACGACCGGTTGAAGCTCTGAGCCGGGGTGATAAAAGCGAATGCCCTTTTCTTGAATTTCAAATTGACCGCCGACTTTCCTAAAGACATTTAGGAAGGTCATCATGTCAACCTGATTTGCGCCGGCGACAAAAATATCTCCGCCAGTTGCGAGCGCCGCAGCTGCCCAGGACGCTGCTTCATTACGATCCATAATCGCCCGATGAGTAAAGCCTTTTAGCTCCTTGACCCCTTCGATTCGAATGGTGCGGTCAGTGTCGACAGAGATGATTGCGCCCATCTTTTGAAGAATGGAAATTAGATCAATAATCTCAGGCTCAATGGCAGCACCTGTCAGCTCTGTTTTCCCCTCAGCCGTGGTCGCTGTGAGCAGAACCTGCTCGGTTGCGCCAACCGAAGGATAAGGAAGGGTAATTTTGGTTCCCCGCAGCCCGTTTGGTGCGCTCAGTCTGGTGCCGCCCGGCAACTTTTCAATTACCGCACCAAAATCTCTCAAAACATCAAAATGAAAATCCACGGGTCGCGAACCAATTTCGCAGCCGCCTAAACCTGGAATGAAAGCTTCACCGAGTCGGTGTAGAAGTGGGCCACAGAACAAAATTGGAATTCTGGAGGAGCCTGCAAAGGCATCAATGTCAACCATTCGTGCCTGCTCAACATTGGAAGGATCGAGCAGCATGTCGCCGGT
>CAZTLT010000020.1:0-10918 GCA_964614615.1 uncultured Aquiluna sp.
TCTTTGCTCCCCTGCGGCAGAGACCCTGGGCACAGCGCTAAATTCTGCCACAGCTGGTGGTCAGAAGCAACCTAGAGCAGATCTGGGCGGTTTTCTCGGGTTCTTTTCAAAGATTGCTCTTTGCGCCAGGCTGCAATTTCAGCGTGGTGCCCCGATAGTAGAACCTCTGGCACTTCCAGGCCTCGCCAAGACTGAGGTTTGGTATAGCTGGGGTATTCCAAGAGTCCCTCATTGTGAGACTCGTCTGAAAGAGAATCACTGTTTCCAAGGACGCCAGGAATCAATCTACAAATTGCCTCAATCATGGCAACTGCAGCTACTTCCCCACCATTTAGAACATAGTCGCCAATGGAAAGCTCTAACACTTCCGCCTTGGTCTTGGCATACTCGACCACTCGTTGGTCAATTCCTTCATAGCGACCGCAGGCAAAGATTAAATGTGGCTTGCTAGACAGCTCCACCGCGACTTTCTGGGTGAATGGCTTGCCAGCGGGAGTAGTAAAGATGATGGTGGGTTGGCCAATCAGGAGTTCATCAAATGCCTCGCCCCAGGGTTCTGGTTTCATCACCATTCCCGCTCCCCCTCCGTATGGGGTGTCGTCCACTGTCTTGTGGCGATCATGGGTGTAGCTGCGCAAATCATGCGCTTTGAAGTCAATTAGGCCGCTCTCCCGTGCTTTTCCAAGCAGCGAAATATCTAGAACTTCAAAGAACTCTGGAAAAATAGAAATTGCATCAATCTTCATCTTTTTCCTCGCTTAGCTCCTCGAATAGTCCGCCAGGCGGGGTAATTTCAATTGTCGAGCTATCAACGTCAACTTTTGGTACAAATGCTCTGACAAATGGAAGTAGCACTTCCTTGTCATCAGTCTGAATTGCCAAGAGATCCTGGGCAGGTAGGTGATCAACTCTAACTACTTCACCAATCTGTTGACCATCACGAATTACTTTCAATCCGACCAGCTGATGGTCATACCAAGCGTCCGGTTCAACGGGTAGCTGGCTGGTTTGCTGCTCCACCAGCAGGATGGCCTTGATAAGACTTTCAGCGACAGTTCGGTCTTCAATTCCCTCAAAGAAAACAACAGGAAGATTGTTGTACCAGCGCAGTTCGCGAACTGTCAGGCTCTTGCCAAACCACTGAGATGTTTCAGGGACCTGCAATTGAACGACGCTGCCGGGGGCAAATCGTTCATTGGGCGAATCTGTATACAACTCAAGCTTGATAGCGCCTTTGAGGCCGTGCGCTTTGAGCAGGCGGCCTACCCGAAGCGACGTGGTGTTAGTAATCGGTATCCACCACGTCTACACGAATTCGCTTGCCGTCCGCCAAAGCATTAACAATTGTTCGCAGTGCAGTGGCAGTTTTGCCGCCCTTACCAATGACTCTTCCGAGATCATCTGGATGTACTCGGATTTCTAGCAGGTCACTTTTACCAATTGAACGCAGCTCAACCGCGACATCTTCAGGGTTATCGACAATCGCGCGCACCAGGTGCTGCAAAGTTGCTGCCAACATTGCTTATTCGCTCTTTGGCTCTTCGCTGGTTTCCTCAGCTGCAGCTTCGGCAACTGGTTCAGCTGCAGCTTCCGCTGGCTCAACTGGCGCTTCGGCTGCCGGCTCAACAGCTACCTCTTCAGCTGTAACTGACTCAGTTACCTCTGCGGCTGGCTCTGACTTGGTCTCTTCGACCTTTGCCTTCTTCTCTTCCTTCGGAAGCAGAACTGACTTCTTAGCGGTATCAGCGGAAAAAGCTTGTTTAGCAACCTGAGGCTTAACGCTGTTCTTCTTCTCGCCCTTTTCATTAGCAAGGTCGCCAGTTAGGCGAAGGATTGCCACTACTGGTTCGGTTGGTTGCGCACCAACGGACAGCCAATACTGAGCACGAGTTGAATTAACTTCAATTATTGATGGGTCAGTAGTTGGTACATAGCGACCAATTTCCTCAATTACTCGACCATCTCTGTGAGTCTTTGAATCAGCTACCACAATTCGGTAGTGAGGGGTGCGCGTTTTTCCAATGCGCTTTAGGCGGATCTTTGCAGCCACTTTTCTCCTGTTTGAGTTAGGGGGCGAGTTTCCACCGTGAGCGTGGGGGCACACTCGGCAGGTTTCTCAGGTTGTTTGCTGTCTAGATAGAGGGTCGAGACAACCGTGAAATTCTGCCAGAAAAACGACTTTGGCGCTAGTTACCTAAGCCAAAGCTGCTGCCAGATTGCTTGGGCTGGTAGCTCAAGCCTTGATTCTCAGCTGCTCGCTTGGCCGGATTACCACTTTTTGAGCCTCCCTTTTTTGTTGGTTTGGCTACTTTCTTGGTGGCGACCGGAAACGGAGAACCTGGTATTGGCCCACCCTTGGCCATTGACTTCATAGTTTTTGCTGCCTGCTCAAAGCGCTGCATGAGCTGGTTAACCTCGGTCACGCTGGTTCCCGAGCCCTTAGCGATTCTGATTCTTCGAGAACCGTTCAGAACCCTGGGCTGATTACGCTCCAATGGAGTCATTGACTGGATGATGGCCTGGGTTCTATCAATAAGTTTCTCGTCAAACTGGTCTAGGTCGTTTTTTAGCTTTCCCATTCCAGGCAGCATGCCCATAATTCCCTTTAAGCTGCCCATTTTCTTCACCTGCTGGAGCTGTTCCAGAAAGTCTTGCAGCGTGAACTGTTCACTGGCTATTTTCTCTGCAATCTTTTTGCTCTCGGCTTGATCAAAAGTCTTCTGAGCTTGTTCAATGAGCGTAAGGACATCGCCCATGTCCAAGATCCGACTTGCCATGCGATCGGGATGAAATGTCTCAATGGCATCGAGCGCTTCGCCAGTTGAGCTAAACAGGATTGGCTTGCCAGTAATTGTGGCGACGGAAAGTGCAGCTCCACCCCTAGCGTCACCGTCTAACTTGGTGAGAGAAACGGCGCTTATCCCCACACCATCTTCAAATGCTTTAGCAACATTTACTGCGTCTTGACCCAGCATCGAGTCAATAACAAAAATTAGCTCATCAGGTCTCACGGCATTTCTAATGTCGATTGCCTGTTGCATCATTTCCTGATCAACACCGAGTCTGCCCGCGGTATCGATGATCAAAACCGAGTGTTGATCCTTTTTTGCCTTCTCGATTGCCTGTTTTGCAACCGTAACCGGATTTCCTACTCCATTACCCGGCTCTGGCGCAAAGACAGGAACAGCAATCCTTTCTCCCAAAACTTTGAGTTGATCAACAGCGTTAGGTCGCTGTAAATCACAAGCTACCAAAAGGGGAGTTTGGTTTTCTTTTTTTAGTAAGAGGGCAAGTTTTGCAGCAAAGGTAGTTTTTCCGGAACCTTGCAGTCCAGCCAACATGATCACGGTGGGAGGAGTCTTGGCAAACTGGAGCTTTCTGGTTTCTCCACCCAGGATCTTTATTAGTTCAGCGTTTACAATCTGGACAACCTGCTGGGCAGGATTGAGAGCTTTAGAAACTTCATCGCCCAGGGCTCGCTCGCGAATGTTGCCAATAAACGTCTTCACAACATCTAGTGATACGTCTGCTTCCAGTAGCGATTTACGAATGTCGCGAAGAGTTTCATCGATGTCGGCAGCAGAAAGTCGTCCTTTTCCGCGCAGTGAGCGAAAGGTTTCAGAAAATCGAGATGAGAGGGAATCGAACATGTCCCTTCCTATCTGGCGACAAGCCCAGAAGCAAAATCTTTAGGTGAGAAGAAGGCAAAGTCATCTGGTCCTTCTCCGACTCCGACGAGCTTAATGGGTATGCCCAGTTCTTGTTGCACGGCGAAGGCAATACCGCCCTTGGCGGTTCCGTCTAACTTTGTCAGAACGACACCGGTAACTTCAGCTGCCTGGGTGAAGGCCTTGGCTTGGGCAAGCGCGTTTTGACCCATGGTCGCGTCCAGCACCAACAGCACCTCAGAGATGGGAATCTGTTTCTGTATGGCCCGAGTAATCTTGCCAAGCTCGTCCATCAGATCTTGCTTGTTTTGCAGGCGACCCGCTGTGTCAATGATGGCTATGTCGGCTTGCTGACTGATGGCCCTTTCAACTGTTTGATACGCAACCGCTGCTGGGTCCTGACCTTGGGTCTGCGGTCGAACTAATTCCGCTCCAGCTCTTTCGGCCCAGGTTGCCAGCTGGTCTACCGCCGCAGCACGGAAGGTGTCGGCTGCGCCAATCACTACTTTCCAAGAGCCATCTGCTAACCATTTTGCCAATTTGCCGATGGTGGTTGTTTTTCCAGCCCCATTCACTCCGACCACTAAGAAGACATAGGGGTAGTTGCCGGAATGCAAATTCAGAGCTGCATCCTCGCGGCTTAGCTTGCTTGCCAATAGGTCACGGAGTAGTACTCGCGTTTCGTCTTCGCCTAGTTCACCAAGCGACTTTAGTTGCTGCGCAAGTTCATGGGTGATTTCTTCAGCCGTTGCTAAGCCAAAGTCTGCCCGCAAAAGAGTTTCTTCAAGATCAGCTATGTCAAACTTTCGTGGAAACAAAGACCTAATTGCAGAAGTTATGCTTCGGGTTGGAAGATCTACTTGCTCTGACTGACTTGTTTGTTTATTTCTTCTCAGAAACGAAAACACTAGCTAGCCTTATCGAGCTTTTGCCCTACAACCTGGGTAATTCCGTCTTGGCGCATGCTTACGCCATAGAGGGCATCAGCGATTTCCATGGTTCGCTTTTGGTGAGTAACAATTATCAGCTGCGAACTCTCGCGGAGTGTCTCGATAACTGATAGAAGACGGCCGAGGTTTGCATCATCGAGCGCTGCCTCAACCTCATCTAAAACATAGAAGGGGCTGGGTCTTGCCTTAAAGATGGCAACCAGAAGTGCGACTGCCGCCAAAGATCTTTCGCCACCTGACAGCAATGACATTCTCTCGATTTTCTTACCAGCTGGCTTTACCGAGACTTCGACTCCAGTTTCTCCGGACGGGTCGTCTATTAAAGACAACGAGCCCGATCCACCAGGGAACAAGATGGGGAAGACTTCTTGAAACGCCCGCTTGGTGTCAGCGAATGCCTCTTGGAAAGTAACTTCCATCTTTTCATCAAGGTCGGCAATGATGCCTCGCAAGTCGCTGCGAGCTGAAGTTAGATCCTCAAGTTGTTCGCTGAGGTACTTGTGGCGCTCCTCCAGAGCAGAAAATTCCTCGAGAGCCAACGGGTTGAATGCCCCGAGTTGGTTGAGTTTGCGCTCAGCCTGACGCAAAGCAGTCTCCAGCTCAGATTGAGACTCCGTAATTTCTTGATACTCATTCAATAAATCTGCCGCATTGAAGCTGAGTTCTTCTTGACTGCGCTCTCCTAGGCTCTGCAATTGCAGGCGAAGCTCATAAGAGCGCATTTCTACTTCTTGCACGCCTTGCGTCATTGAACTGAGTTGGGTTTCCAACTGCTGGGCTTGCTGCCTAAGCTGTTGCAACCTCTGCATCTTTTGGCTCCGCTCGGCATCAAGTTCCCTAACCCGAGTTCGCGAGCTTAGGATCATCTGCTCAATCTTTGCCAACAGTTTTGGCGAGAGTGCAAGAATGCTTTCAGCATTGAGCACCTCTTGTTTGCGCTGATTCAAAAGTTCAGCCCTTGCGCTGTCGGCGGCAATAGCTTCTGCTAAACGTTGTTCGATGAGAGCCTGCTCCCGACCAACACCGCTCTTTCTCTCCTGCAATGCGCTCAGGCGAACTCGAACATCGAGCTCCTTTGTGCGGGCAGAATCCAGGGCAACCAGCGCACTCTCCCTTTGGCTCAGGTCTAGGTCACCGATTTCTGAAAAAGATGCTAGTTGCGACTCCAGAGATGACTTCCTGTTTGCAAGTTCCTGGTTTGCAGCCTCAATCTCGGAGAGTTCAGCTTGAAGGCGTTCAATTTCAAGTCCAGTTGAATCAAGTTGTGCGATTACGCGACCCAGGCTCTCGGCTTTCTTGGCAAGTTCAGAATCGTGTTTTTGCAAATCGCCCAGCGACTGTTCACTAAGTTTGCTTGCCGAGCTGAGCTGGAGCTTGGCATCCTCTAATTTTGAGGAAAGTTGATCGATAACTCGGGCATAGTCCTGCAGCTCACTGGAGGCGCGGTCTCGCTCGGCTGATAGCTCTAACTTAGAGGGCTGTTTATTGCTGCCACCCCTAATCAAAGAGCGAGACAGGTAGTCTCCGTCTTTGGTGATAACTGGACGATCGCCAAGTCGAATTGATTCGGCCTGCTCGAGAGAGTCTGCAATTAGAAAACCGTCCAAAATTTCTAGGACACCCTCCGGGGCCTCCACCAGCTCGGAGGCTCTGGGCAACTCGCCAGCTGAAACCCGGCGTCTTGATTTTCCGCCATCAAAAATTACAAATTCTGCACGCCCTAGATTTTCGCGCTTGAGGTAACGCAAAGCTGCCAGGGCCTGCTCCTTACTCTCGACCAATACCGAGTCTGCAATTGTTCCCAGTGCAACAGCTATTGCAGTTTCATAACCCGAATCAATGGTGATGGCATCCGCGAGTAAGTCACCGACACCACTGAGATTTGCCTTGCGAATATTCTTCGCACCATCTTCCTGCTCCAGCAGCAGCCCCAGAGCGGCGTGACGAGCAGCCAGTGAGTCGCGCTCCCTTTCCGCTCGGTGCAGTTCCTCGCGAGCGGCGTCAAGTCGTTTCCGTGCTTCTCGCTCACTGGCTTGA
The DNA here is from genome assembly GCA_964614615.1 of uncultured Aquiluna sp. Taxonomy (GTDB): domain Bacteria; phylum Actinomycetota; class Actinomycetes; order Actinomycetales; family Microbacteriaceae; genus Aquiluna. The sequence goes on from CAZTLT010000020.1 coordinate 6,656, forward strand.
GCATTTTCATACGCCCTGCGCAGGGCGTCGTCTGAAACTGCCTTACCGGTTGGGTCAAGAATTTGCTTTTCTTGTTCGAGCGCTGAGAGTTTCAGTCTCGCTTCACTTAGGCCTGCTCGAAGCGTGTTTTCGCTAGCTAAGTTTTCCTGCTGACGAGATTGGATGTTTTCCAGCTGCGCTGAAAGCTGGCTCTTTTCTGTTCGCTTGTTCTCAGCTTTTTCTCTAGCTCGATCTAACTCAGCCTCTTGTCGGGCAAGTTCAAGGGCTAGTCGCTCGCGCTCTTGCTCGGCTGAGGCAAGTTCACTGGCAACCTGCTGAAGTTGCACTTCAATTTGAGAAAGTTCCTGGCCGAGACCACTTTGCTGCTGCCTAAGCTCTTCAACTTCACTTTTTCCACTGTTAGCTGAATCGCCAACCAGGAGAGTCTTTTTCTGACTTGCTAGATTTGAAAGATTTCTTATGCGGGTTTCAAGAGCTTCTATTGCATACAAATTGCTACGGGCGGAATCCAATTCGCCAGAATCAAAAGACATTTCAATTTCTCGAATACCAGTTCTGGCGCTCTCTAGTTGCTGTTGCGCATAAGAGGTTTGAGCTTTGCGCTCACCTTCATCCTTGCTGACTGAATCAAGTTGTTCCCGCAGTGTTCGAAGTTGAGTGGCTATTAATTTACCCTTAAGCTCACGTGCACTTGCGGCAATTTCTTTTGCTTGCTTAGCGACTTCTGCCTGACGGCCTAGCGGCTTTAGGTTTCTTCGAACTTCAGAAACTAAGTCTTGCAGTCTCGTTAGATTGACCTGCATTGCGTCCAGTTTGCGCTCAGTCTTTTCTTTTCTGCGTCGATACTTCAAAATTCCAGCGGCTTCTTCGATGAATGCCCTGCGCTCGGATGGGGTTGCTCGCAGGACAGTGTCCAACTGGCCCTGACCGACAATGACATGCATTTCGCGCCCAAGACCTGTGTCGCTGAGTAATTCCTGAATGTCTAGCAGTCGGCAGACTTCACCATTTATTGCGTACTCGCTTGCTCCATTTCGAAACAGAACACGTGAAATCTTTACTTCGGAGTACTCAATCGGAAGATGACCATCGGTATTGTCAATGACAAGCTCGACTTCGGCCCTGCCCAGTGGGGCCTTGTTGGCGCTACCGGCAAAGATGACGTCTTCCATCTTTCCGCCGCGAAGCGTTTTTGGACCCTGCTCACCCATGACCCAGGCAAGACCATCCACAACGTTAGATTTACCGGATCCATTAGGTCCAACTACACAGGTGATTCCGGGTTCGAGCTGGAGTGTGGTGGGCTGAGCGAAGGATTTGAAGCCCTTTAGGGTGATGCTTTTTAGATACAACGCCCGCTCACCCCGCTTTCTCGTCTCCAAAGCCTACCCAAGGCTACCTCTCCTCCTTGCGCAATCCATGTTGCCAATCTGGCTTCGCCTAAACCACACTCTCAAGGGTAGATTGAATGTTTAATGGCTTTTTTTATTGGACTTGGACTGGCGTTAATTGCCGGAGTCTTCGGCACTATCTTTCATCAGTCAGAATCTGGACCGGTACCACTGGGACTGATCCTGTCGCTGACAGGAGTTGCTCTGTTAGCAATCGAGGCTAAAGGAAGCTGGCCCAAGCGAATTGGTTTCCTAGTTGGTCTTCTGCCTCTGATTTTCGTAGCAGCACAAGACCTAACTGGCGACAAATTGATTCCGGCAAATGAACTTGGCACTATTTGGTCCTATGGTTCGGCTGGTATTGCAATTCTTATTTTGATGTGGCCAAAAATAAAGCGCTAAGACTTTAGCTTTTGGCAGCGTGGGCAGAAATGGCTACCCCGGTTAGCCCAGGCCTCGCGCCTAATCGGGGTTCCACAGCGTGGGCACGGTTCATCTGTCTGACCATACGCATTGAGCGAAACTGCAAAGTAGCCACTTTCGCCATTGACATTTTTATATTGCTCATCAAAAGAAGTCCCACCCTGCTCAACGGCTTTGCGAAGCACCTCTTGGGTGATTTCAATCAGTTCAAAAGCCTTTTTCCGAGTCAGGGTCTCGGCGGGAGTGTTGTAGTGAAGCTTTGCCAGCCAAAGTGCTTCATCGGCATAAATATTGCCAATGCCGCTGAGCAGATTCTGATCTAGCAAAACATTCTTGATACCAGTTTTTCGCGATAGAAGCTTTTGCACTACTAACTGGGAGTCAAAGTAAGGGTCTAGTAAGTCTCGAGCAATATGGCTGGCCGAGCTAGGAATGAGGGCATCAACTGCTTTCTCCGGACTGTGCCCGGCCGGGAAGCCGTCGCTTGTGGGAACCAAGTCATCAAAGTACAAACCGCCAAAAAGACGTTGATCGATAAATCTAATTTGTCTTGCAGTTTTACCTTTTCTGACCTCAAACACGATTCTGGTGCACTTGTCCTCGGCGTCACTTGATTTACGGACCAAGATCTGACCGCTCATCCCCAAGTGCCCTACCAGTGCACGTTCCTTGGAGATGGGGAACCAAAAGAACTTGCCACGGCGTACGACTTGATTGAGCTTGGAATCAATTGCCTCTTTGACAAATGATTTGGGGCCACCAGCATTTCGCTTCAACGCCCTTGCATCCAGGATATCTACTTCTGTAATTGTGTAACCGAGGATGGAAGAAGCTAAGCCTGCTCGAACCGTTTCGACTTCGGGTAATTCGGGCATTAGCGATCCGCAATTGTTCTTAGCGCTGCCAACGCAGCACTGGTTTCAGCGGAGCGAATCGTGGTTCCCTCTCCCTCGCCGAGAATCCGGCCAGCTAGTTTGCACTTTGAGTAGTAAATGCGATTGTGCTCTGGCCCTTCGAAGCTAGTTTCATACTCAAGCTTAGATTTCTCGTTTTTCAGTCGCTCAATCAAAGTGGTTTTGGGGTCAGCTAGCTCCCTCAATGCAATTGGGTCATCGAGTAGCGGGATAACTGAGCGCTCAATTAGCTTGGCCGCGCCTTCTATGCCGGCAGTCAGATAGGCAGCACCAATTAGTGCCTCCATGGCATCAGCCAATATATTGAGACGTTGTCTACCGCCAGTCGCAATCTCCCCCTTTCCAAGAAGAAGATGGCTCCCGAGGTCTAGGTGATTAGCAGCCGCTGCTAAGGCGTTAGCAGAAACAATTGAGTTCTTGAGTCGAGTTAGGTCACCCTCGGATAGATTCTCGTGCTGTCGAAAAACATAACTAGCGACTACGTATCCCAAGACAGAGTCACCGAGAAATTCCAAACGTTCGTTACTCTCGGTTTGGTTTTCGTAAGCGTAAGAAGAGTGGGTTAACGCGAGCTCAACCAGCTCGGGCTTTATTTCTACTCCGAGCCGCTCTAGCAGCTCGTTTGAAACCATGGTGGTTAGACGTCCGCTACCTTGCGGCCTTTGTATTCCATGTAAAGCTCAGTTCCAACAGAGTCGGTCACAACTTTTGCACGGTGTGGAAGGGAATACACGGTTCGGCCACCCTCAACGCTCTTTACCAAAGCAACCGGTTCTGCCTTCCACTGGGAACGGCGAGCGTGAATGTTTGCACGTGATTTACGTCGCTTAGGTACTGGCATGAAAAATCCTTAGTTGTTTTGTTGGGTTTTGGCGCTTGGCCTTGAACCGAGAAGCAAGAATAGGGCAATTCTGAGCAAAATGCCAGTGGTTAGCTGGACTGAGGGGGCAAGGCTGCCACCACTGGGTGATCTCCAGCAATGGCACCAACCTTGGCTGCTCCGCCAGGTGAGCCAATTTCCTTGAAAAAGTCGACGTTCACTGAGTAATACTCAGCCCACTGCTCGGGCACGTCATCTTCATAGTAGATGGCTTCGACGGGGCAAACTGGCTCGCACGCCCCACAGTCCACGCACTCGTCCGGGTGGATATAGAGCATTCGATCGCCCTCATAAATGCAATCAACTGGGCACTCATCGATGCAGGCTTTGTCCTTAACATCGACACAAGGAAGGGCAATTATGTATGTCACTTCTCTAACCAACCTTTGTCAAAAACATTTTGATAATTCTAAGGGATTAGGAGTTAGTTCTTGCTCTAGCCTCGCGGCGCTGGCGCTGCTCCTGAGGGTCAGGGACTGGAACAGCAGAAATTAATTTCTTGGTGTACTCCTGCTGAGGATTATTCAAAATTTGGTCTCGATCCCCCACCTCGACTAGTTCACCGTGCTGCATTACGGCAATTCGATGTGCCAAGGTATCCACTACCGCTAGGTCATGGCTTATAAACAAACAGGCGAACTTTAGTTTGTCTTGA
>CAZTLT010000020.1:10928-13772 GCA_964614615.1 uncultured Aquiluna sp.
CTTGAAGTTCTAGCAGTAGGTCCAGGAATCTTGCCTGCACAGAGACATCGAGTGCGCTCGTGGGCTCATCGGCAATCAGTAGGTCAGGGTTAAGGGAGATGGCTCTTGCAATTCCTACTCTCTGACGCTGTCCACCCGAAAGTTCGTGAGGATAGCGGTTCCGGTAACTTCTTGGCAGCTCAACTGAATCAAGCAAGTCCTCCACAATTTGGTTCAGAGCACTTCCTTCGGCTTTTTTAGCAAGCAGTAATGGCTCTCCGATGCTTTCCCCAATCGGGAGCCGCGGGTTTAGCGAACTACCAGGGTCTTGAAAAACAACACCAGTGCGTTGTCTAAGTCCTCGCAATTGTTTTTGGCTGGCTCCCGCAATTTCTTCACCAATTAACTTGATGCTTCCCTCTGAAACAGGAAGAAGTCCGATTGCTGCGCGGCCGACGGTTGTCTTTCCTGAACCAGACTCGCCTACCAGACCCAGAATCTCTCCGGGATAAATTTCAAAGCTCACATTTTTAGCTGCCGTAAAGGCTGGTACTTTGCCACGCTTGGGATAAACGATTGATACGTCCTTGAGGGCCAATACTGGCGAAGTTCCTGGCTCAACCTCAAAGTAACGTCTGGCGCTTCGGCCTAACTTGGGAACCGATGCGAGAAGAGTCTGCGTGTATGGATGCTGTGGCCGATTGAAAATTTGATCGGCAGTTCCCTGCTCCACCATTTGGCCATCTTTCATAACCAAAATTCGGTCCGCCAAGTCGGCAACTACTCCCATATCGTGGGTAATGAGAATCACTCCCGAGTGAAGCTTCTTATTTAGGTTTCTAAGCAAATCTAATATTTCTGCTTGAACAGTTACGTCTAACGCCGTGGTTGGCTCATCCGCAATCAGGAGCTTTGGATCACAACTCAGGCTCTGCGCAATCATCGCGCGCTGTCGTTGACCTCCGGAGAGCTGGTGTGGGTATGAATTGAAGGCCTTCTCGGGATCAGGTAATTCAACCATCGTCAAAAGTTCGATGGCCCTTTCCTTAGCTTCCTGCTTGGTCAATTTCGGATAGTGAACTTTGAGCGCTTCCGAGATTTGAAAACCGATTGTGTAGACCGGGTTTAGCGCAGTCATTGGTTCTTGGAAAATTACCGCGATTTCTTCACCGCGAATCTGGCGAAGACGCTTTTTCTCGGCCCCAATCAGCTCCTCCCCAGCCAATTGAACGGAGCCACTGGCTCGTCCATTCACTGGCAGAAGGCCCAGCAGGGACATGGCGCTGGTGCTCTTACCGGAGCCAGACTCACCGACCACCGCCAAGACTTCGCCCGGCGAAACAGTGAAGCTAATACCTGTGGCAGCCATCACCCATTCACCGTCAACCCAGAATTCAACTCCTAGGTTTTTGGTTTCAATAATTGGAGCATTCATCTATTTGCCCCCTAGAGTCTTAGCTGTATGAGATTTAGATCCCGCTTTGGCAAATATCTGACCATCATCTTCGGTTCGATTTTGCTGTTGGCCCTTACCCTCAGCTTCATCGAGTTCGGAATGCGCGGCTTGCCCGAAAGCACTGTCTTGGCCAGTTGGCTGTGGCTGAGTTGCTACCTTCTGCTGTGGCGACCAAGTGTTGAAATCACTGAACGAAGTGTTGTCCTCAACAACGTCCTTCATCGAATCGAAATCCCCCTTGGAAACATCCAGCGAATTGACACTAAGTGGGCCTTGGAAATCACCACCGAGCAAGGAAAGTTTGTCTCCTTTTCGGCCGTGGCTCCCGGACGTCACTCCAGCTTCACTGCTGCTAGGGATGATGGCAGCTTCCTGCCGGAAACCAGTTACGTCGCTGGTTCCGTTCGTCCTGGTGATCTGGTCACTTCCGATTCCGGTGCTGCTGCCTACGAGATTCGAAGACGGCTCGAGCGAACCGGTTTGGAAACTGGCGAGATTCGAAAGTCTTTCAACAGTAAAAGCCTCGTCCTTTGGTTGTTGCTGACAGCTGCAGTTTTGATACTGCTCTTTTGAGCGAATAAGAATCATTTCTTACCTCGCTCTGCAATCAACTTTCTAAAGTCCTGCCAAGCTCCACCCTGTCTTGGAAGACGACGCTGCCTTGGATCAAAGGCATCTCGCAATCCATCCCCAACAAAGTTAATGGCAAGCGCAATCAGGACAATAAACAAGCCTGGGTACCAAAACAGCCAGGGTCGAGTCTTGAATGCTTCGTTGTATTCGGAAATGATTTGGCCCAGTGAAATGTCTGGGGCAACAATTCCAAATCCGAGGTAACTGAGTGAGGTTTCTATCAAGATTGCGGCAGACATCAGAAGAGTCGCATTTACAACTATTACACCAATTGCATTGGGCAAAATGTGACGGAAAATAATCCTTGAGTTGGTTGCTCCAGCGACTCTAGCTGCGTCCACGAATTCTCGCTCGCGAAGCGAAAGAAACTCTGCGCGAACCAAACGAGCCAGACCAGTCCAGGCAATAAAGCCGAGCAAGATTCCAAGCGACAGCGCATTGCCTCCGAAAGTTCTTCCGAGTACGGCTCCCAGCACCAGAGTAGGGATGATGATGATTACGTCGGTAAATCTCATAAGGAGGCTGTCAACCCGACCGCGGAAGAAGCCTGAAACTGATCCGACAATGACACCGATTATTGTGGCAATTGAACCAACCAGCACAATCACGAGCAATGACTGTTGAATTCCGCGCATCACTCGCGCAAAAATGTCTTTACCTAGAGTGTCCTGTCCAAACGGGTGTTCGCCAACCTGAAATGGCCAGATAGAGAGTGTTGGAGTGCCACCGGCATTTAGAACTGGGTAGTTCTCATACCAGTTGTACTTCCACCATCC
>CAZTLT010000021.1:0-13354 GCA_964614615.1 uncultured Aquiluna sp.
GGCAGTACATAAACCCTTGTCAAGTACCTGAAACAGGACCTGAAAGGGTTTTGTGTGGTAATTATGCCATCTGAATGGCCTATTCCCTAACTAAAAGGCCTAAATGGTGTGAATTATTCCTTGTCACCGTCAAGATTGCGGCGCAAGGTGGCCAAGTACTTCTCAAGTTCGTCAGCCAGCTGATCCGCCGAAGGGGGTTGGGCTGTTGGTTTTCCCAGGGGCGCACGAGCAGGTGCGGTCTCCCCGGAGGCATAACCCTGCTCCAAAGTCGCTATCAACTTTTGAAGTTCGGGGTTGTCGCTGACCTGCGAGTTGACTTTTTTATCAAATGCGTTTGCCCGGTCTCTTAGTTCGTCCGATGGGAAAACTAAACCAGTGGCTGCCGTTATTAGCTCGAGTCCGCTCAATGCTGATTTTGGTACTTCGTTATCAGCAAGGTAGTGCGGGACCAAGAGGACGAAGCCCGCCACTGCGAAACCAACTTCTACCAATCTAAATTCAAGAAGGTGGACGATGTTTCCTGGCACCTGAGTCTGCGGCTTCCATTCTGAAAAGCGCTCGATCATGTCAGACCGATTTCCCGAAACAGTTATGCCTGTTGCGCGAGTATGAGGAATTGGGAACGGAATTGCGTGCACCCAGGTGAAGGAACTGATTTGGTAGCGCTCTGCAATCTCTACCACCGACCTAGAAAAAGCCTCCCATTTCATGTCGGGCTCATACCCTTCAAGTAATAAAAATGGTTGATCCGCTTCGTCGTGCATTAGATAGATTGCCAAACTGGCGGGCTCATACGAATCAATGTGGTCTTTTTCAAAATAAAGAACGGGTCGCCTTGAGCGGTAATCCAGCAGGGCATCGTTGTCAAAGCGAATCAAGACTTCATTATCCAAATTGGCAAACAAGTGCTCGGAAAGCTGCTGAACAGTCGAGCCGGAGTCGCTGAAGCCTGTGAGCAGACAAACCATCGGAAGCCCCGATAATTGCTCGACATGCTCGTACTCGCGATACAGCTGACTCATGTTTCGATACTAACCCACCCCTACACTTAGTAGTCATGCACGATGTTTCGCTTATAACAACACTTCCAACCGAGCCCTACCAGCTGGCAATCCCGTTCGCCTCAGAAGATGATTTTGCAAAGTTGGCTCTACCAATTCCAGCCAATCTGCTCAGTCTCTATAAAGCTGAGGCCAAATCCGGCTCAATTGCCAGAGTGCCAATGGATAACTCAGTTGCTTTAGTGATTGGCGGTAAGTCATCTACAGTGGAGTTTGTCGCAGCTGCCGTGAGAAATGCCACCCACACCGCCCCGCTTGTGATTGATTTGCGCGGGAGGCAAGAAGACGTCATTGGCGCTGCCGAGGCAGCTTTTCTAGCCAGCAAAACCCCGACTTCCTACAAATCAGACTTTAAAAATGATTCTGTTCAGGTGAAGCTTTTGGTTGACGAGGTAGTAGCCATTGACTCTGCAAAGCACATCGCTTTCGAGGTGATCCGGGCACGCGAGTTGATAAACATGCCCGCTAATGATTTGTATCCGGAAATGGTCGCCGAAAAGGCTGCTGAAATCTCAAAAGGCCTACCCCTCAAAGTTGAAATTTGGGACGAGCGCAAACTAGCCAGCGAAAACTGCGGAGGCATTTTAGGTGTTGGCAAGGGATCAAGCAGACCTCCACGGCTGGTAAAACTTGAATACCGTGGTGGTGGTCAGCACTTGGCTCTAGCCGGCAAGGGAATTACTTTTGACACTGGTGGTCTCTCGCTCAAGCCTGCCGAGTCGATGGTAGGTATGAAATATGACATGGCTGGTGCCGCCACCGTCCTGGCAGCGACAGTTGCGATAGCTAAGTTGGGAATCAAGGTAAATGTCACCACAGTTTTGTGCCTTGCCGAGAATATGCCCTCTGGATCAGCGACAAGGCCAGGCGACGTAGTCAAAGTGCGAAACGGTAAAACCGTTGAAGTTCTGAACACCGATGCCGAGGGCAGACTGGTACTAGCAGATGGTTTGTCATACCTTTCAGAGCTAAATCCAGATCACATCGTTGACGTGGCAACCTTGACCGGAGCAGCGACGATTGCCCTGGGCAAGCGATACACCGGGTTAATGGGTCAGGGCTCAGCGATTGATGCAGTCGAAAAGGCAGCTGAGTCGGTGGGCGAACTGGTTTGGCACATGCCTCTGGCGGAGGAGCTCAAGGAGACTCTCAAAAGTGATTTGGCAGATATGACAAATGTGAAGATAGGCAACAAGGCCGGTGGAATGTTGGTGGGTGGTTTGTTCCTACAGGAATTTGTCGCCAAAGATGCCTCCTGGGCCCACTTGGACATTGCCTCTGCCGCTAACAATGATGGCTCCCCTTACTCGGTCTACCCCGCGGGCGCCACTGGCGTCATGATTCGAACACTGGTCGAGTTGGCTAAAAATCTCGCTAAATAGCAGGTAGTAGACTGACTAGCTGTTTGAACTAGATGGAGCCGAAGTGGCTGAGCACAATTTTGACCTCGTAATTTTGGGCGCCGGATCCGGCGGATATTCGGCTGCTTTGCGCGCAGCTCAATTAGGCATGAGTGTTGCGCTGATTGAAAAAGACAAGCTGGGTGGCACCTGTTTGCACCGAGGTTGCATACCGACTAAGGCTCTTTTGCATTCGGCAGAGGTAGCCGACACCACTCGCGACGCAGCGAATTACGGAATTCAAGCAACCCTGCAGGGAATCGACATGAGCGCAGTGAACAAGTACCGCGACTCAATTATTGACAAACTTTACAAAGGTCTGACTGGTCTTGTTGGCGGTAAGTCCATCACCTACGTAACTGGCGAGGGCAAGATGACTGGCCCTAAAACCATTTCGGTAGGTAGCGATAACTACACGGGCAAGAATGTTGTTTTAGCTACCGGTTCAATCACTAAGACTTTGGGCATTGAAATCGGCGGCAGGGTAATCACTTCCGATCAAGCACTTCTGATGGACTTTGTTCCAAGACGAGTTGCTGTCTTGGGTGGAGGTGTAATTGGAGTTGAGTTCGCCTCAATTTGGAGAAGCTTTGGCGCAGAGGTCGTCATCGTCGAGGGTCTAGACAGACTTGTTCCAAACGAGGACCCCGCAATCAGCAAGGCTTTGGAGCGCGCGTATAGAAAACGCGGTATTGAAACAAAGCTAGGAAGCAAGTTCAAGAGCGTTTCCCAAACACCAACCTCCGTTGAGATTGAATTAGAAAGCGGGGAAAGAGTTTCTGCTGACATTCTGCTGGTTGCTGTTGGACGCGGTCCAAATGCAACGGGCTTTGGATTTGAGCAGCAGGGCATTCAGATGGAGCGAGGTTGGGTTCTAACCAACGATCGTCTACAAACCAACCTGCCAGGAGTTTATGCAGTTGGCGACATAGTTCCAGGCCTTCAACTTGCTCATCGTGGATTCATGCAGGGAATCTTTGTGGCCGAAGAGATTGCCGGTCTAAAGCCAAAGAAGGTTGACGAAATGGGAATTCCACGAGTCACCTACTGCGAACCAGAAATTGCATCGATTGGTCTAACCGAAGCCCAGGCTAAAGAAAAGTATGGAAACGACGTTTCCATTTACGAGTACAACCTTGCCGGCAACGGTAAAAGCAACATTTTGGGTACCGCTGGAGTTATCAAGTTAATTCGCCAAAACAACGGACCGGTAATCGGCTTCCACATGATTGGATCCAGAGCCGGTGAGCAGATTGGCGAGGCGCAGCTGATTGTGAACTGGGAGGCTTACCCAGAAGATGTCGCTCCACTGGTACACGCACACCCAACTATGAATGAAGCAATTGGCGAGGCGCACCTTGCACTCGCTGGCAAACCGCTCCACGCACACGCATAAAGGCAGGAAAGAAAATGGCCGATGTAGTTCTCCCAGCTCTGGGTGAATCCGTAACCGAGGGAACAGTAACCCGCTGGCTCAAGAAGGTGGGCGACACAGTCGCTGTCGATGAACCACTGGTGGAGATTTCAACCGACAAAGTTGACACTGAAATTCCAAGTCCAGTAGCTGGCGTAGTGCAGCAAATAATGGTCAAGGAAGACGAGACTGTCGCCGTTGGTGCTGTCCTAGCAGTAGTTGGAGACGCTGCTGCCACACCCGCCGCTCCTGTCGCTCCAGTGACTCCAGTCGCTGCACCGGTAGCTCCACCTGCACCAGTAGCTCCCCCGGTAGCTGCTCCAGTAATTCCCGCACCAGTACCAGCTGCACCAGTGGTAGCTCCGCCAGTTGCACCTGCTCCAGCTATTCCTGCGCCAGTGGTGGCAGTACCAGTCGCTGCTCCAGCTGCTCCTGCCGTTGCAGCAATCCCATCGAGTGACTCCGATCCAAATTACGTAACACCGATCGTTCGCAAACTCGCGGCTGAGCTTGGTGTGAACCTAGCGTCCGTGCGTGGCACGGGTGTTGGCGGGCGCATTCGCAAAGAGGACGTCTTAGCAGCTGGCAGCAGCAAGACGCCGGTTGCCTCCGCACCAGCAGCAGCGAGCCCACTCCGTGGTACTCGCGAATCCATGTCTCGCCTGCGTAAGGTTTTAGCCGAACGTGCCGTCGCTTCGATGCAGCAAACCGCTCAGCTCACCTCAGTGGTTGAAGTTGATGTCACTGGCATCGCGAATTTGCGTGAGCGCATCAAGAATGACTTCCTGTCAAAGACAGGAAACAAACTCAGTTTCATGCCATTTTTCACTTTGGCAGCGGCTGAAGCACTTCGCGCGCATCCAAAGATTAACTCATCAGCAGAGGGTGACCAGATTATTTATCACGACGGCGAGAACATCTCGTTTGCCGTCGACACCGATCGTGGCCTTCTAACCCCAGTCATCAGGGATACGGCAAGTCTTTCCATCGACCAGATTGCTTCCGCAATTGCCGACCTAGCGAATCGAACCAGAAGCAACCAGCTAAAGCCCGATGAGCTTTCTGGAGGAACCTTTACCCTCACCAACACTGGATCCAGGGGCGCACTCTTTGACACACCGGTGGTATTTCTGCCGCAGTCGGCGATTCTCGGTACTGGCATCGTTACCAAACGGCCAGCAGTCGTTTTGGACGCTGACGGTAATGAGGCCATCGCAATTCGATCCATGGTTTACCTAGCCTTGAGCTATGACCACCGAATTATTGATGGAGCCGATGCCGCTCGATTCTTGGGTGATGTCAAAAAGCGACTTGAGGAAGCAAGGTTCGAAGCAAACCTTGGCATCTAATCAAATTGGGCGGACTTTGAGGTTTGGTCATGCCCAAATTTGAAAGAGTAGCTTTCAATCCCAACTTTTTGTCCTACGCCGACGGCTACGCACTGCAAAAGCAGTTTCATGCAGAGGTTGTTTCAGGTAAAAGAGAAGACACGGTTCTGCTGCTAGAGCACAAGAGTGTCTATACCGCAGGTAAGCGCACCGAAGAGCATGAATTACCCGATGATGGGTCTGACTTTGTTGAAACCAATCGAGGTGGCAAGATCACGTGGCACGGCCCGGGTCAATTGGTTGGATATCCGATAATGCACCTTCCTAAGCCAATTGACGTGGTGGCCTATGTTCGCTACCTCGAACAAACCCTGATAGATGTGATAGCCGAATTCGGAATTAGCGGAATCAGAGTTCCTGGCAGGACCGGGGTCTGGGTCGAAACCCCCCAGGGAGCTGCGAAGGTTGCAGCCATTGGTATCCGAGTAGCTGAGAAGGTCACAATGCACGGTTTTGCGCTGAATTGCAGCAATTCACTGGAGCCCTTTGAGCACATAGTTGCCTGTGGGATTGCCGATGCCAAGGCTACGACCCTGAGTGTTTTAGCATCTAAGGAGATAACCCCGCTCGATGCAGCTAGCCTGATTGAGCAGAAAATGGGAGAAATACCAAATGCCAGAGGCTAAACCAGAGCGCAAGCTACTTCGACTTGAAGTTCGCAATAGCTCTGTGCCAATAGAGCGAAAGCCGGAGTGGATTCGAACCACGGCAAAGATGGGCCCTGAATACAAGCAGCTTCACTCACTGGTAAAAGATCAGGATCTTCACACTGTTTGCCAGGAAGCTGGTTGTCCAAACATTTTTGAGTGCTGGGAAGATCGAGAAGCAACTTTTCTAATTGGTGGCTCACAGTGCACCAGAAGGTGTGACTTCTGCCAGATTGACACCGGTCGCCCAGCAGCCTTTGATGCGGATGAGCCAAGAAGAGTTGGCGAATCAGTTGCCAAGATGCAACTTCGATACGCAACGGTTACTGGTGTAGCGCGTGATGATTTACCCGACGAGGGAGCATGGCTTTACGCAGAAACCATCCGACAGATTCACCAGCAGTCCCCTGGCACAGGTGTTGAGATTCTGGTCCCCGACTTTTCTGGTAACCCAAAACATCTTGGACAGGTCTTTGACGCCCTTCCAGAAGTATTCGCGCACAACGTTGAGACAGTGCCAAGAATTTTCAAGCGGATTCGCCCAGCTTTTGATTACAACCGTTCCATGGATGTCATTACACAAGCTCGCAATTATGGTTTAGTTACCAAGTCAAATTTGATATTGGGAATGGGCGAGGAGATTGAAGAAATCGTCACTGCGTTACACGATCTGCACAACGCGGGGACTGACATTGTTACCATCACCCAATACCTGAGACCAAGTCCACGACACCACCCCGTGGAGCGCTGGGTGAAGCCAGAGGAATTTGTCGAGCTGGCAAAGATTGCCGAGGGAATTGGCTTTTTGGGTGTTTTGGCGGGACCACTTGTTCGCTCCAGCTATCGAGCAGGCCGACTTTGGGCAACTAGCATGATCGCGAAGGGTCGACCAATTCCTGAGAATCTTCGCCACCTGGCTGAGAAAGTCGAATTCGCCCAGGCAAGCGCGATTGCCTAACTAAACTAGGCGCGTGGCTAAGAAAGACAAACAACCGGGCAGACTGAATCAGCTGTGGCAGGTTTACAAGGTAACCGCTAAAAATGATCCCTCCAGCGTTTGGGTATCACTTCTGGGTTTCTTGCTGGCAGTGGCAGCTGGCTTACTAATTGGTTACTTCGTCTTCGGTGGAGAGCCATGGTCATTTACGCTGTGGACAATCTCGGGCATCACCAGTGGAATCTTGATTGCGATGATCATCATGTCCCGCCGTGCCGAACGCAGCGCTTACAAGCAAATCGAAGGTCAGCCCGGCGCTGTCTCAGCGGTCCTAAACTCCCAAATCCGTCGTTCTTGGCGAGCAAGCCCGACTCCAATCGCCATCAGCCCCAAAACTCGCGAGGCTGTCTATCGAATGATCGGCCGGCCAGGCGTAGTTCTAATCGGTGAGGGTGAGTCTGCCCGCGTCACCCAAATGCTCCAGGACGAAGCTCGAAAGGTTCAAAGGATTGCCCCCGGGGTGACCATCCATCAAATCAAAGTGACGGTGGATGATTCAGGCGTAAGGATCTACAACCTTCTAAGAACCATTTACAAGCTAAAGAAGAGCCTCCGCCGGGCAGAGGTAACCGCGGTAGCCAACCGCCTGGAGTCCCTGGGAGGCTTGTCTATACCAATCCCCAAGGGTATTGACCCGATGAAAGTTAGACCGCCCAAGCGCAAGGGTTAACATTTCTGAAACATTTCCCCGCTAGGTTTTTACTCGTTCCCTCCGGGATCTAGGCAACCGAAGAGAGAGAAACCTATGTTCAAAAACGCATCCGAAGTACTCAAATACATCAAGGAACACGATGTTAAGTTCGTTGATGTTCGATTCACCGATTTACCGGGAGTGCAGCAGCACTTTAACTTGCCGGTTTCCCAGATCAACGAAGACTTCTTCGCTGACGGTCAGTTGTTTGATGCATCTTCAATCCGCGGATTCGCATCCATCCACGAAAGTGACATGCAGCTAATACCTGATGTCTCGACAGCTTGGATTGATCCATTCCGCGTTGAAAAGACTCTGATTATAAATTTTGACATCTATAACCCTCGCAACGGTGAGCTCTACCACCGCGACCCTCGTCAGGTTGCTCATAAAGCGGAGCGCTACCTGCAGTCGACCGGAATTGCAGACACCGCTTTCTTCGCCCCAGAGGCAGAGTTCTTCATTTTTGATGAGGTTCGCTACGAGGTTAAGTCCAACACCGCTTTCCACCTGGTCGACTCAATTGAGGGTACCTGGAATACGGCTCGCGTCGAAGAGGGTGGGAACCTTGGTAACAAGACCCCCTTCAAGGGTGGTTACTTCCCCGTTCCACCAGTTGACCACCTAGCCGACATCCGTGATGCAATTGTTCTAGAACTAGAGGCAGCTGGCTTAAACGTTGAGCGCTCACACCACGAAGTTGGAACCGCTGGTCAGTGCGAAATCAATTACCGATTTGACACACTGGTCAAAAGCGCAGATGACATTTTGAAGTTCAAGTACATAGTCAAAAATGTTTCTCACCAGTTTGGTAAAACTGCGACATTTATGCCTAAACCGCTATTTGGCGACAACGGATCGGGTATGCATGTCCACCAATCACTTTGGAAAGATGGCAAGCCACTGTTCTATGACGAGACTGGCTATGGCGGCCTGAGCGACATTGCTCGCTGGTACATCGGAGGCCTGTTGAAGCACGCACCTAGCTTGCTCGCCTTCACAAATCCATCGATCAACTCTTACCACCGATTGGTTCCAGGCTTTGAGGCACCAGTGAACCTTGTCTATTCAGCTGGCAACCGCTCGGCTGCTATCCGTATCCCGATGACCGGATCCAATCCAAAGGCAAAGCGCATTGAGTTCCGCGCTCCCGATAGCTCAGGAAATCCATACCTAGCCTTTGCGGCCATGCTGATGGCTGGTCTTGACGGTGTGAAGAACAGAATCGAGCCGCACGCTCCAGTAGATAAAGATCTCTACGAGCTACCACCGGAGGAGGCCAAGAACATTCCTCAGGTACCGGGATCTCTCGAGGCAGTTCTGCAGAGCCTAGAGCAGGACAATGAATACTTGATGCACGGCAACGTCTTCACTGAAGATCTAATCGAGACCTGGATCGACTACAAGCGGGAGAAGGAACTAAAGCCGATGGCACAGCGCCCTCACCCCTATGAGTTCGAGCTCTACTACGGCGTCTAAGAACATGGTGAGAATGGGGCGGCTCTGGCCGCCCCATTTTTGCTTAAAAGAGTTCTTCGAAAACTTTCCTTGCTCTTCTGGTCGCCGCCAAATAGTCATCTTCCAACTTGGAAGCAGATCCTGGTGTGTACTCTAAAATCCTTGCGGTCGCTTCGAGCTGACGCCGATCGGTGGGAAGAATGTCGATTAATTTATCGACCGCCAAGACCAGCGCGCTTCTACATCGCGCAGAAATAAGCCAGCCAGCGCGTAATTGTTCAGCCTGCTCAGCCGACAGCAGATTTAGCTTTACCAATTCATCCAGTGTTCCTAGGGTGCTGAGGGACTGCAGCTGAGGGTGCTTTCCCGCGTAGCGAAGTTGATATAGCTGAACCAACCACTCGACGTCGCTGATGGAGCCGCGGCCAAGTTTTAGGTGTCGCAGAGGGTCGGCGCCAAGGGGTAGTCGTTCGCCCTCGACTCGAGCCTTTATCCTGCGCACCTCAATTAATTTCTTTTCCTCCAGCTGCTGCGGGTAGCGATAGAGATTTATGAGGCTACTGAATTCTTTTCGCAGTGTGTCGCTGCCAGTCACTACTCTCGCCCTCAGAAGCGCCTGAAACTCCCAAGTATCAGCCCATTTCTCGTAGTAAGCCTGATAGCTGGCTAACGAGCGAATTCTTGGCCCATTTTTACCCTCGGGCCGCAAATCCAAATCAAGCTCGAACTCTAGGAGTGAATCTTTACTTAGGACCATTAATTGTGAGGAGACCTTTTCGGCAACCAACTGGGTGCCTTCCCGCTCGGACTGATACACCAGCATGGCATCTGCATCTGATCCAAACCCGAGTTCTCCCCCACCCCAGCGGCCCATCGCCACGATGCCTAGGTCAATCTCGACACCAACCTGCTTCTTTGCCAGATCGAGCATGGCGGTTAGGTAAGAGTCAACCAAGTCGGTGAGGCCTTTTGAAACATCGCTAAGGTTCAATTCACCAAGCACCGCACCGATTGCCAGACGCAGTACTTCTCTGCGACGTATTTGTCTGATTAGCTCTGCCGCGGTTTCAACTTGCTCGCGTTCAATGATGGAGTGCATCTCTCCTTGAAGCTTCTCGCTGGCTGAGGGCCGGAGTGATGTTGAATCGCCAAACCAGGCCGAGGAGTCTGGAATGTGTTCCAGGAGCCTGGCAATCAAGCTTGATGAAGACAAAACCTTCATTAGTCGCTCAGCAGCACCAGAGGAATCCCGCAGCATCTTTAGGAACCAGTGTGTTTCACCCAGTGACTCACTGAGTCGTCTGAAACTTAGCAGCGCCCGATCTGGATCAATTCCCTCTGCCATCCAGCGGATTAGCACTGGGAGCAGTGTCTTCTGGATAACCGCTCGCCTTGAAACTCCGCTGGTTAGCGCCGAGATATGTCTCACAGCTCCAACCGGGTCCACAAACCCAAGCGCTCTCAGTCGATTATTAATAGCTTCGTCGCTTAGCTGAACCTCCCCTGCAGACAATGATGCAGTAGCGGCAAGGAGCGGTCGGTAGAAGACAGAGTCGTGAAGTGTTGCTACCGTTGAGCGAACCTCATCCAGTTTTTTTTCTAGATCCTCCGCAGACCAAGTTAGATTGATACCCCTGGCAACCCTGCGCAGCTCGGAGCGGTCGGTTGGAATCAGATGCGTTCTTCGAAGGCGCAATAATTGAACTCTGTGTTCCACCACTCGCATGAGTTGATAGTTGATCTTTAGTGCATCTCGGTCCTCACGCGCTAATAGGCCTGCATCACAAAGTCTTTCCAGAGCTAGCAGCGTGTTGGGAACGCGGAGAGACTCGTCGGCTACCCCATGCACCAGCTGCATCAATTGGGCTGTGAATTCGACGTCTCTAAGCCCGCCTCTTCCCAGTTTGATGTCCTGTTCAATTTCCTCCCGCGTCAGCTGCTCAAGCACGCGCTTTCTGAGGTGTCTAGTGCTTTCAACAATCCGACTGCGCTCTGGGTATGCCCAAATCATTGGTTTGATTTGTTTGATGTACTGCTCGCCGAGCTCAGCATTTCCCGCTGAGAATCTTGCTTTTAGCAGGGCCTGGAACTCCCATGGCTCGGCCCATTTTTCATAGTAGGCACGGTGTGCGTCGAGGGTTCTAACTAGTGCCCCAGCCTTACCCTCGGGTCGCAGATTAGCGTCCACCTGCCAGAGGGCAGGCTCCAAATCAGATTCGAACAAGCAGGCAGCCAATCGGGTAGCAAGTTTTGTGCTGGTATCGAGCGACTCTGCATCACTTACGTAAATCACATCTACGTCCGAGACATAATTCAATTCCGCTGCCCCGGTTTTGCCCATCGCAATGATTGCCAGCTGGCACTTCTCGACTTGTTCGCTGGTTATTCGTCCTTCAGTCACAAGTTCGTTGGCAGCTAGTTTTAGGGCTGCCGCTAAAGCGGCATCGGTCAGATTAGAAAGGCAAAGCGAAACCTCAGGATACGCAGCCAACGGGTCCGAAGCCGAGAGATCAAAATCAACAATTCCTAGCAGGGCGGAACGATAAGTTACTCGCAGCGCAGATCTGTTGTCAGCGCTGATAGTTGACACCTTTGGAAGCTGGGGCTTAGCCAAGAAGTGCTGAATTTCTGCTGGATGGCGTTTTAGAAATTCAGCAATGGCATCAGATGCACCCAGAACCCTGATCAGACGAAGAGCTGAATCGGAATTTGAGATGATTTTCTTGACAGCTTTGGCATCAATCTGAGCAAGGTCAATTAGGTGATCTAATGCGCGATCTGGCGAAGCTGCTCGTGCCAGCGGATCTAAGGCACTGTGGCCCCAATCGCCAACCAGTTCGACTAATCGATCAAGCTTAGGAATGCTCTCGGAAAGTTGCTCAAAACCCAGTCGGGCTAACTCACTGAGCGGATTGGCGCGCGACATCTAAAGAGTTCGCAGGTTTTGCTCAATCTCAAACGGAGTTACCTGAGCTCGGTATTCGGCCCACTCGTTTCGCTTGTTCGCAAGTACATAGCTGAACACCGATTCGCCCAGTACTTCAGCCGCTAGCTCAGACGACTCGAGTTTCTTAATGGCGTGATCTAAGGATTGTGGAAGCGATTCGTTCCCAAGAGCACGTCGCTCCATGTCCGTCAACGACCAAACATCGTCCTCAGCCTCAGGAGGAAGTTCGTAACCGTTCTCAATACCCTTGAGGCCCGCTCCAAGCAGCAATGCATAAGCCAGGTAAGGGTTGGCCGCTGAGTCCATGGCACGATACTCGATTCGAGTGCTTTGAGCTTTTTCTGGTTTGTGCAGCGGAATTCGAATTAGAGCACTTCGGTTGTTGTGACCCCAACTTACATAACTTGGCGCTTCACCACCGCCCCACAGCCGCTTATAGCTGTTCACAAACTGATTGGTAACCAAGGTGATCTCAGGCGCATGGCGAAGAATTCCTGCCATGAATTGACGAGCAGTGTTTGAAAGATGGTATTGAGCGCCAGCATCAAAAAAGGCGTTCTTATCACCTTGAAATAGTGAGAAGTGTGTGTGCATACCGCTGCCAGGGTGGTTTGTGAAAGGCTTTGGCATGAAGGTTGCGTAAACGCCCTGCTCAATGGCGACCTCTTTAATAACGGTCTTGAAAGTCATCACGTTATCCGCCATGGAAAGCGCATCTGCGTAGCGCAAATCGATTTCATTTTGACCAGGCCCACCCTCGTGGTGGCTGAATTCTACGGAGATGCCAAGCTGCTCAAGCATCGTGACTGCTCTGCGTCTGAAGTCATGCGCAGTTCCACCGGGTACGTTGTCAAAGTAACCCGCGTTATCAACTGGCTGTGGTAACCCATCTGGCCCAAGTTCTGGTGACTTCAGTAAGTAAAACTCAATCTCAGGGTGAACATAGAAGCTAAAGCCAAGCGATGCTGCCTTGTCGAGGGCTCGCTTGAGGACGTTTCTTGGATCAGCCGCCGCAGGCTTGCCATCTGGAGTTGCGATATCGCAAAACATGCGCGCTGCGGGATCGACTGTTCCGCGCCAGGGCAGGATCTGAAAAGTGCTCGGATCTGGCATCGCCAGCATGTCTGCCTCGGAGGTTCTTGCCAAGCCTTCAATGGCAGATCCGTCAAAACCAATACCCTCAGCGAAAGCACCTTCAATTTCGGCCGGAGCAACTGCCACTGACTTCAAAGTGCCAGCCACATCCGTAAACCACAGGCGGATGAATTTGACGCCGCGCTCCTCGATGGTGCGCAATACGAACTCTTGCTGCTTGTCCATTAGGCCTCCTGAACCTCCCTCTAGGCTAGTG
>CAZTLT010000022.1:0-12765 GCA_964614615.1 uncultured Aquiluna sp.
TGTTTTGGTTGCTAGGAAGAATGGTCTAGTCGACGTCAATAGCAGTTTGATGAACAAGCTAATTGTTTGGGGACTCGTGATTGGTGTTCCGACTCAGATGCTTGGTGCATACATATTCATTTCAAATTCGAGTGGTGCAGATAGTCTCGGGGTTTACCTGTTGTCTCTAACCATCAACTTCCTGACAGCTCCGTTTTTATCTGCCGCCTACCTGGGTCTACTTTGGAAGCTATCAACAAAAGTCAAGCTCGGTCTTTTGTCAGCAGCAGGAAAGATGTCACTCACTGTCTACCTCGGACAGTCGGTAATCTTCACCTTTATCTTCTCTGCTTGGGGATTGGGACTGTTCGGACAGCTTGACTTGCTGCAGGTATCACTAGTCGCAGTCGGCGTTTATCTAGTCCTGGCAACCTTCTCGATGCTCTACCTCAGGATCAGAGCCAAGGGACCTATGGAGTCACTACTAACCGGTTTTTCCAAGCTGTTTGAGAGGAAGTCATGAATCTAGAACAGCTCGGTCTACTTGGCATTTTCATCGCCGGGGCAATTCCTTGGTTTGAAGCCATAGCTGTCGTTCCCTCGGGAATCATCTTTGGTCTTGATCCAGTGATGGTGGTAATTGCCGCTGTCCTAGGAAATTCAATCACCATCTTCATCTTCGCCTATGCCGGGTCGCAAATTAGAAGCTGGCTGATTGAAAGGCGAAGGAAGAAGGGTAAGACAGGCGAATCCAAGCGTTTTGAAAGAGCCCAAGCCGCTTTCGATAAGTATGGAATTTATGGCATGGCTCTTCTTGGACCGCTAGTGATTGGCACTCAGTTTGCTGCTGCAATCTCGGTTGCTGCCGGGGTTAAGCCTTTGAAGAGCGCCTTGGTTGTGACGATTGGCATGATCTTCTGGGCGGTCGTGATTGCCTGGGCGCTGGTGACCATCGGAGTGGATCAGTTCCTGGACCTCGAGCTGTCCGCAACCTAGTTCTCTATGTTTTGAGTTTGAAAATTGACAGCTGGCTTTAGGGCTGAAGCCTGTTAGGTCCCCTGAAGAGGAAGCTCGCTTCACGAATATTGGGAAGATTCAATAAAAGCATTACAACTCGTGTTAGCCCCATTCCGAATCCTCCGTGCGGAGGAGCGCCATATCGGAAGAAATCGATGTAGAAAGACAGGCCTTCTGGATCCAGGCCCTTGTCTTTCGCTTGGGCTTCCAGCACTTCCACTCTGTGTTCACGCTGGGCACCAGTAGTAATTTCAGTGCCCTTCCAAATCAGGTCGTAGCTGTTGGTTAGGTTTGGGTTGTCAGCTTTTCGCATGTGATAAAACGGACGAATGTTTTTTGGATAGTCCGTTAGGAATACAAAGTCGTGACCTAGCTGTTCTTTGGCATACTGCGCAATTCTGCGCTCACCCTCCGGGTCCATGTCACCATCAGTTCTTGGCACCTTGTAGCCACGTGCTTCGATAATTTCGTGAGCCTGCGCTAGTGGAATTCTTGGAAATGGTGTGCTGGGAACTTCAATTTCAATTCCGTAGAGGTTCTTGATTTCTTCGCCGTGCTTAGCCTTTACCGCACTTATGGCCTTCACAAGGAGTTGCTCTTGGAAGTTCATTACATCCTCGTGAGATTCAACCCAGCTCATCTCCATGTCAACTGAAACAAACTCAGTTGCGTGGCGAGAAGTGAATGAGGGGTCTGCTCGGAAGACCGGGCCAATCTCAAAAACTTTCCCCAGACCTGCGCTCATAGCCATTTGCTTATAAAACTGAGGGGACTGCGCTAGGTAGGCATGTGTTTCAAAATATTCGAGTTTGAAAAGCTCCGCGTGTGATTCCGAGGGTGAGGCCATCAACTTTGGCGAGTGAATCTCAATAAAGTCATTTGCTAACCAGTGCTCCCGCCACGCCTGCTCGATAGTGGTCTGCACCTTCATCATCAGGTTCAGCTCTGGTCGGCGAAGATCAAGGAATCTCCAATCCAGTCGCTTGTCAATCGAGGTGTCTTCTGCAATTGGGCTATCTGGCAGCGATCTAGAGACTATTTCCATCGAGGTGAGCAGGATTTCAATCCCACCCAACTTCACTCGCTCATCATGTTTTAGGTTTCCATGGATAACGACAAAGCTTCCATGGCTAAGAGAAGAAACCTGATCTGCCAGGGCATCCTCATCGGCAGGTCTTGGGTAAGTGACCTGCACGGAGCCAGATTCGTCGCGAATGATGACGAACTGAATCCGCTTTTGGTCTCTGAGGGTCTCAACCCAGCCAGCAATTGTCACTGGCCCGTCTTGCGAAGCAGCGAGTTTGCTTATCGGTGAGCGATTGAGCATCTAATTTCCTCTGAGAGTGGCCTGATAGCGGTAATTAGGAAAGTTTAGCGAAGGTAAACTTGGGTTATGCCAGCCCGCCTCCACTTCGTTCGTCACGGTGAGGTATTTAACCCCAAGGGCCTGCTCTACGAGAGATTAGAGGGATTTCCGCTCAGTGAGCGAGGTCATGGCATGGCGCAAGCGGCCGCGATTGAGCTTGAAAAAACAGGCCGACCAATCGGACAGCTGCTGGTATCTCCGCTGGAGCGAACCCAGCAATCCGCTGCACCGATTGCCCAGAGCTTCGGCATCACTCCTCAGATCGAAGAGCGAATTATTGAACCCTGGAACAAATTACGCGGATACCCGATGGGGGCGAAGGGTCTACTAGCAAAGCCGGCGCTCGCTGTTCATTTATATAACCCACTGGAGCCAAGCTGGGGAGAGCCTTATCAGGAGATTGCCCAGCGCATGACCGATGCCGCACTATCAGCTTGGGAAGTTGCAGGCGGATCGGATGTAGTTTTTGTTTCTCACCAACTGCCAATCTGGATGACCTATTTATCGGCCAGTGGTTTGCGACTTCCCCATAACCCAAGAAACCGTCGCTGCAGTCTTTCCTCAATTACTTCTTTTGAGGTCGAGGACGGAAAGCTTGTGCCGGTTGATTATCGCGAACCTGGATTGAAATTTCTGCAGGAGCAGAAGTGAAAAAGTCCGTCGCTCTTGCGCTAGCTGTTCTGCTGCTTACTGGGTGTACTAGTGATCCATTAGCTGATCAATTTCGCTCCGGCGACAACAAAAACTACATTGCTGGTGATGGAACTGTAACTGAGTTTGCACTGGATCAAAGACAAAGCATTACACCTTGGGTTGGCACCACAGAGAGTGGTGCGCAGCTCTCTTCTGACTCATTGCAGGGATTTGTCGTCGTTATGAACTGGTGGTATGCCGCCTGCGCTCCTTGTCGAGCGGAGGCTCCAGATCTTGCAGCATTAAGTGAAGAATTTGCAGATCAAAAAGTTCAGTTTGTCGGCGTAAATGTCCGGGACACTGCCGAAACAGCGCTGGCTTTTGACAGAAATTTTGGAATTACCTTCCCCTCAATAATTGATGCGCAAACTGGCTCTGTGTCGCTGGCATTTACCGGAGTCGTTAGCCCGCAAGCAGTGCCAACAACTTTGGTGATTACGCGTGATGGGAAAATCGCTTCGAGAATACTTGGGCGCATTGACAAGTCAATTTTGCGAGAGCTAATCAAGACGGTGATGGACGAATGAGTCCGGGGGAGATTGTTCTGTCAGGTTCGATGCTGGCAGCAATACCAATTGCTCTTCTAGCCGGCATCATTACTTTTGTTTCTCCTTGTGTTTTACCGTTGGTACCGGGATATCTTGGTTTTGTTTCGGCCAATGTGAAATCCAAAGTCGTAGTTGGCACCGCACTATTTGTCCTTGGGTTCACTTCAGTATTTGTCATATTGGGAGTGCTGGCAGGTTCAGCCGGCTTGGTTTTTTGGGTTAGGGAACCACTAGTCCAACTCGTGCTGGGATTACTTGTCAGCTTGTTTGGTGTGGCGATGCTTGGGCAGATTGGTTTTCTGCAGCGCAATCTAAAGCTTCCAAATCCAAAAGTTGGTCTAGCTGGTGCACCGCTGCTGGGTGTTGTTTTTGCTCTCGGCTGGACGCCCTGTATTGGGCCAACCCTCTCTGCAGTGCTGGTCTTGGCCAGTGATGCAGGGGATCCTGTTCGGGGAGCGATATTGGCAACCATTTACTCTCTTGGCATTGGAATTCCATTTTTGTTCTTGGCAGCAGGGTTTGGATTTGCAGCTAAGTCAGTTGCATTTATCAAGCAACACATTCGCCAAATCAACATCTTTGGCGGCGTTGTGTTGATTATTTTGGGGCTACTAATTGCCAGTGGATTGTGGCTGCAGTTCACAAATTGGTTGGGGGTGATTAATAGTGGAATCACCCTCCCGCTTTAGTCCAATCTTCTGGTTGCGCTGGTTCTGGCGACAGTTGACATCTATGCGAACAGCGCTGTTTCTTTTGTTGCTTTTGGCGCTGGCAGCTGTCCCTGGCTCTGTTTATCCGCAGCGAAGTGCTGATCCAAATGGTGTGCGACTGTACTTCGATCAGCAACCTGAGTTGGCTGAAGTCCTAGATACTTTCCAGCTGTTTGACGTCTACACCTCGGTTTGGTTTTCGGCAATCTATATTTTGCTGTTTGTTTCCTTGGTTGGTTGTGTTCTGCCCAGAACGAAAGTTCACCTAAATGCGCTGCGTGCCAAACCTGTAAAGACACCAGAGACTCTCAGCAGAATGCCAGTGCATGTATTGGGTGAAAAGAAAGTTTCACTAGAAACTGCAATGGAAGTTCTCAAGCAGCGAGGATTCAGAGTTGCCAATCAGGGTAATTCGGTGTCAGCGGAAAAGGGTTATCTGAAAGAAACCGGCAACTTGATTTTCCACTACGCGCTACTGGCAGTTTTGATTGCAGTGGGAGTTGGCGGTGGCTTTAGTTACAGCGGACAAAGAGTTCTGGTTGAAGGCGAGACATTTGTTAATAATCTTGCAAGCTACGATGCTTTCTCACCTGGTCCTTTGTTCTTTGAGGAAGAACTTCAGCCCTACAGTTTGCGATTAGATAAATTTAATGTTCTCTACGATTTGCAAAACCCTGCAAATCTTGGCCAGCCAATCGATTTCATTGCTGAAGTTACTCTTTCCTCAGCGGAAGGTTCGAAAACTGGTGAGGTGCGGGTAAACCATCCACTGCCAGTGCCAGGTGCCAATGTTTATCTAACTGGCAATGGCTTTGCTCCTGTTATTACTGTTCGAGACGGGGAGGGAAATGTTGCCTTCTCGGGTCCAGTTGTCTTTCTTCCCCAGGATGGCAACATGACATCGCTTGGTGTTATTAAGGTGCCAGACGCTAATCCGAGTCAAATAGGAATAATCAGCTTTTTCTACCCGACCGTCGCACAACTAGAGACCGGGGCATACACATCTATTTATCCTGACCCAATTGACCCACTGCTGACGCTGAATGTTTATCAGGGAGATTTGGGGCTGGATTCAGGGATTCCCCGCAACGTTTATGCGCTAGACGTCACCGACATGGAATTGGTGGCTGGCAGGGAAGGCCCTAATCCGCCGCTAGAGCTAAGGGTTGGGGAGAGTGCCAATTTGCCAAACGGACTTGGTTCGGTCAGCTTTGATGGGCTACTTCGTTACGCATCATTAGATGTTGCATTCAATCCGGGTGGTATCTGGGTCTTGATCTTTTCATTTGTAGCGCTGATCGCAGTTGTGATTTCCCTGAGCGTTGTGCGAAGAAGGATTTGGGTTCGCGTGGAGGGTGAGAGAATTGAATACGCAGGTCTCGCCAGAGGTGACGATGACCAACTTGAAAGCATTGTCCTAGAAATCAAGGAAGAGATAGAGGGTAAAAGCGCGTGAATGTCGTTTTAAATGAGCCACTCTCCCAGCTGTCACTGCTGTTCGTTTCGGCGGCAATGGGGTTCTTGGCGGTTGCCCTTCTGCTGTTCTCCTTTCAGTTGGCAAAGCTCAAGGATGACTCAACAGAGACCCGATTTGAAAAATTCGGATTTGTTGTTCTCGTGGTTGCCACAGTGGTGTTGGGCATTGGAGTAATGCTGCGCGGCATTGCGGCCAACCGTGTGCCATGGGCCAACATGTACGAATTTTCTATTACCGGAGCACTCACAATCCTCACGGTTTATCTAATTAGCCTCCGAGTTCGCGATGTTCGCTACGTTGCAACTTTCATTACCGGCTTCACGCTCATCACACTGTTTGCGGCCGTGAGTCTGTTTTATGTTGAGGTGAAGACCTTAATGCCAGCTCTCCAGAGCTACTGGCTAGTCATCCACGTAATGGTTGCAATTCTTGCCGTTGGTTTCTTTTCCGTGGCGGCTGGTTTTCACATTTTTTACTTGATCAAAGATGCCGGCTGGGGCAAGGCGATTATGGATAAGTTCCCAGACCTAAAGCAGCTGGAGCGAATTGCTTACCGATTTAACATGGTCGGATTTGTTGCATGGAGCTTTACTTTGATCGCAGGAGCTATTTGGGCAGAACGTGCTTGGCACCGCTACTGGGGTTGGGATACCAAGGAAGTCTGGACCTTTATCATTTGGGTTTTGTATGCCGGGTACTTGCACGCCATGGCAACTCGTGGCTGGGCAGGAAGGCGTGCTGCTTGGCTTGGCTTGGTTGGGTTTGGCGCAGTGATTTTTAACTTTGTAGTGGTAAATCTTTTCTTCAAAGGTCTTCACGTTTACTCAGGACTATAAAAGTTCTAGACAGCGATCGATTCGCTCCAGCCACCACTTTTTGCGCTCGTCACTGGCTGAATACCTGTCAATCAGTTTTTGCTCCGGTTCAATTTCCCGTACCTCGATAACCCCATTGATTGGAAGTAGAGGGTTTGAGGTCACATCACCTGCCAACAGTGCTGCTGTGGCGAGCCCGCAATCGTAATTTAATTCTGGAAGCGATGCTGCAAGATGCAATCCCTGGGAGATTCCGATTGAACTTTCCAGCGCGGAGCTAACTACGATTTCAAGCCCAATGTCTCTTGCAATCCATAGAGCCGCTTCAATTCCTCCCAGCGGCTGGACCTTGATAACTGCGATGTCCGCGGCCTTCTCTTCAGCGACGCGCAAAGGATCTTGTGCCTTGCGGATAGATTCATCAGCTGCAATTTTCAGATCAATTCCAGCTTTTTCAAGAAGTTGCTTGAGCTGCTTGAGCTCTGGAATGGTTGCAACGGGCTGTTCAAAATATTCAAGTGCGATGTTTTGAAGCTGATTTGCCATAAACAAAGCGGCATCTACATCTAAGGCACCGTTTGCGTCGAGTCGTATTTGTGCATCCGGAAATAGTTCGCGGACTCTTCTTACTCTTGCAATGTCTTCTGATAATTCCTTGCTTTCAGCAACCTTCATCTTGACCGTTCTGAACGCACCAAAGGGAGCCAGCACAGGGGTAATTTGATCTAGCGGAACAGCGGGCAAAGTCGCGTTGACATTGATGGAAGTTCGCTTTAGCTCAGGTAGTGGATCATTGGCCCAGCTGAGTGCCGCTTTGAGCCAGGTACTTGCCTCCTCATCGCCGTATTCAACGAAAGGGGAAAATTCCGCCCAGCGCTGGCCTTTAAAGATGGCGATTTCACGGGTTTGGATTTGTCGGAAGCGGGTGCGCAAGGGCAGAGCCAAGATAGCTAGATCTGTGAAATTTGCCTGCGCCACTTGATTAGTCTAGGAGCATGAAATTTCAGCCAACCGCACCCTTCGACCCCACGCTCTGGGACGAAGTGCCCGGTTTTGCTGACTTGGCTGACATCAGCTATCACCGCCACAAATCTCTAGGGATTGTTCGAATCGGCTTTTCAAGGCCTGAGGTTCGCAACGCATTTCGACCCCAAACCGTCGACGAACTCTATAGCGCTTTAGACCATGCGCGAATGAGTTCGGATGTCGGGGTTGTTCTACTTACTGGCAACGGACCATCACCAAAAGATGGCGTTTGGGCTTTTTGTTCAGGTGGAGATCAGAGAGTTCGTGGTGACAGCGGTTACGAATATGAGCCAGGCTCCGCAGGCAGATTGCATATTCTGGAAGTTCAGCGACTAATTCGTTTCATGCCCAAGGTTGTTATCGCTTTAGTTTCTGGTTGGACAGCTGGCGGAGGACATTCACTCAATGTCGTTTGTGATCTTTCGGTGGCATCTAAGGAGCACGCGCGCTTTAAGCAAACAGATGCAGATGTTGGCTCATTTGATGCTGGATATGGATCAGCGCTTCTTGCTAGGCAAGTTGGACAAAAGTTTGCAAGAGAGATTTTCTTTTTGGGGGAAGAATACGATGCTCAGCGCGCATACGAAATTGGTGTAGTCAATAGGGTGGTGCCGCACTCTGAACTTGAAAAAGTTGGAATTGAAATGGGTCAGCAAATTCTTGCCAAGTCTCCAACCGCAATCAGAATGCTCAAGTATGCCTTCAATCTTCCGGATGATGGTCTAGTAGGCCAACAACTTTTTGCTGGCGAGGCAACACGTCTTGCCTATGGAACTGACGAAGCCAAGGAAGGCCGAAACTCATTTTTAGAAAAAAGAAAACCTGACTGGTCAAGCTTTCCTTGGCATTTCTAAATGAAACCACTTCGTGTCGTAAATAGTGCCGATTCTTTTGCAGCGCTTGAGCTGATGGTTGATGTCTTAGATGGAAAAGTTGCAGGTTTTATCTCAGCTAAAGATTCTTGGGACATGCCCTCTGAAGTTGAGAATGAAGTCGCGCTTATTGTGGAGAGTTCCGGTTCTACTGGTACTCCAAAACAGGTCAAACTCTCATTGCAGGCTCTGATGCATTCTGCTAATGCCAGCACTGAACGCTTAGGCGGAGATGGGCAGTGGCTGCTGGCATTACCAACTAACTTCATCGCCGGTGCCAATGTGCTAATCAGGTCTGTGCTGTCTGATACTCAACCAATTCTTCTGAACACGAGAGTTCCGTTCACTACGGAAGCCTTTATCAGAGGGGCATCCCTGATGGAGGGAAGCCGCCGCTACACCTCGTTGGTTCCTGCCCAGCTGAGCCGTTTAGCGCAAGCTGCCGAAACGGATGCTTTTGTATTTTCTATGCTGCGTAAGTTTGATGCCATTTTGGTCGGGGGTCAGTTGCCCAATTGGTCCGAGGTTGAATCCCTCCGTGCCAAGGGGATCAACCTGGTTGTCAGCTATGGCATGACCGAAACCTGCGGGGGTTGTATTTATGACGGGGTTCCCCTAGCTGGGGTTCAGTATGAGCTAAACGATGGACTGATAACAATTTCTGGTCCCGTGCTAGCGCTGGGACTGGGTGAGAAGTATCAAACCAATGATCTTGGTGTGATTAGTGATGGCAAGTTAGAGGTGCTAGGTCGCGCCGATCGAGTGGTAATTTCTGGAGGAATCAAGGTCTCTCTCGACAGAGTGGAACAAGCAGCACTAAACATTCCCGGAGTTCAGCAGGTTGTTGCTGTTCCAATTTCGAGCAGCTGGGGTGAATCAGTCGGGATCCTTTATCAGGGAAGCCCAGAAGTAAATTTCGAGAGTCTTGCTCAACAAATATCTATTGCAGCTAAACCTGCAAAGGTGTTGCGAGTAGCAAGTTTTCCCATGACTGCCACAGGAAAAGTTGACCTCCTGGAATCTGTAAAGCTACTTGCGGATTAGTCTTTCCTGATGGCAATAAAAACCTGGATTACTGGTGCGAGGGTAAGAACTCTGCCTCTTGCGGTTGCCCCAATATTGTTGGGTAGTGCAACTGCTGCCAGCATTGAGCGCTTTGATTTTTTACTGAGCGCTCTAGCTCTGTTAGTCGCACTGCTGCTTCAAATCGCTGTGAACTACGCAAATGATTATTCAGATGGTGTTCGTGGCACGGATGAGTATCGAGTTGGTCCTCAAAGAATAACTGCGGGCGGATTGGCTAGACCTGCTGATGTTAAGAGAGCTGCCTTTATTTGCTTTGGCCTTGCTGCTGTCTGCGGACTCGGAATTGTTTTTATCACGCAGCAGTGGTGGTTGATAGGCATCGGCATTACGGCAATCATTGCAGCATGGTTTTATACAGGCGGCAAGCAACCCTACGGCTATCACGGCCTAGGGGAATTAGCGGTCTTTGTCTTTTTTGGATTGATTGCGACAGTCGGAACCAACTACATTCAAACTTCATTTATTGATCCACTAGCCGTATTGCTGGGTGCAACATTTGGCTTGTATGCCTCTGCAGTTCTCATGGTGAATAACATTCGAGACATCGAAACAGATACCAAGGCTGGCAAGCGCACTCTTGCAGTTATTTTGGGTTACGGGACAAGCAGATTTCTGTTTTTACTAATGATTTGGCTACCAGTGCTTGTAAATCTGCTGTTAGTGCTGTTCTTCCCAGCAACCATTTTGGGACTACTTAATTTGCTGCTATTGCTTCCAATCACGCTAATAATTGCAAAAAGTCGCAACCCTCGTGATCTTATTACCGCCTTGAAACTGACGAGTTTCGCGGGACTAGGCTTTGCCGCTTTGGTCAGCCTCGGGATCTATCTGGTCAACTTCTTTTGATTCCAAAATGGCGTCCTCAACGCTGCCCTGCTCATCTAGGTATCGTCCCTGGGAATTTCGGCTCAGTTTTTTCGAAACCTGTTCGCTCATAGCATCACGCTGACGGTCGAGGAACACTAGCGAGACGGCAAATGAAATGGCGGCTGCAATAATTGCAGAGAAATATGGGTTGAAATCCAGTAGTAGGAGAATGAAAAACAGGCCAAAAAACATGCCCAGTCGAATGAGCGTGTAGCCAAGCCAGGGGTTTTTCACCTCTCCAGTCTAAGAGCAAGCTAAGTGAACTAGGGTTGAAGTTATGACGAGAGTAGCCATCGTAACGATTGGTTTTTGGCTGATATGGACGGTCTTCACAACTGTCTTTGCGGCGAGTGCAAACAAAAATGAAGTCAGATCTTTGCCTAAGTGGGTTTGGGTTTTACTTTGTTTGTTTGTTCCATTTTTCGGAGGGCTGCTCTATCTGATGGTCGGTAGACCACTGCGTCGCGGTGATAATGGTGGTCTGGGTGGTCGCGGAAAAACCGTCGCACCCGATGATGACCCGAATTTCCTAAAAGACATCGGTAAGAAACTTCGCAAGAAAGACGAAGACGACAAGAAGTGACTTCACAGTCAATTGCTGCACACGTGGTGGCAAGTTTGCATGCGAACGGAGTAACAGAGTTCCTGTTATCGCCAGGTTCGCGCTCCCAGTCTCTGGCAATTGCCGCACAGCAGCTTGAGCAAGCTGGGCTTGCTCGCGTTACCGTGCGATTAGATGAAAGAAGCATGGCTTTCACCGGATTGGGCTTATCCATTGCTTCCAAGAAACCCGTCGCCTTGATTGTCACTTCTGGGACAGCGGTCGCAAATCTTTTTCCGGCGGTAATGGAGGCTCACCACTCCGGAATACCTCTCATTTTGCTTACTGCGGATCGACCAGCCAGACTCAGAAACAAAGGTGCAAATCAAACAACTAATCAAGTGAATGTGTTTGGATTTGCGGCGACTTCATTTGACATCGGCTTGGAAGTATCAGATTCATCAGCTGCAGAAATCGCTAGCCAAGCAATTCAAGCCGCCGTATCGAAACCTGGCCCAGTGCAGCTAAATGTCCAATTCGATTTGCCGCTTAGCAGTAGTAAGCCCGATCCAACCGAGCTGCTGACAAAGATGCCAAAGCGCTCGGTAACTCAAAGAAAAATCACGGAACTTGCAGTACCGGTTGATAACCACACAGTAGTTATTGCCGGTGCAGGCGGTCAAAGAGCTAGAGAATTTGCGGAGTTGGCAAGATTGCCACTGATTGCTGAGCCTAGTTCTGGAGCGAGAGCCGGCAGCCAGGTTGTTCAATTTCCAATTGAAGCACTTGAGAAGCTGAGTGGCTCTGTAAGGAAAGTGGTGGTTTTTGGTAAACCAACACTCTCACGCGCTGTTCAGCGACTAATTTCTGAGTCCGCTGTCTATGTTGAAAGCAGTTTTGAATACGGTGAATTCGATCCATTTGACAATGTCATTGCCCGTGCAGACAGGCTTACGCCTGAAGGAACAGCCGATTCTCAGTGGTTTGAGCAGTGGAATATTTCGGGCAAGAAAACCACTCGAAGTGAATTCGCGAATTACATCTGGGAAAAAAGCGAAAGACTCGTTTTAGGCGCCTCAGACCTAATTCGCGTGTTGGATGCAAGTTCGAAGCCAAAAGAAATCGAAATCTACTCAAATCGCGGCCTCTCTGGCATCGACGGAACCGTTTCAACTGCCATTGGTATAGCCATGGCAAAAGGTCCAACAGTCGCGCTAATTGGAGACCTAACCCTGCTGCATGACGCTAATGGACTCAACAAGACCGACTTGCCCGAGCTCGATATTAAGTTGGTGATCGGAAACGATCGAGGCGGCAACATTTTTAACAGACTAGAAGTGGCAAAAGAAATAGACCCCGAGGTATTTGATCGGCTATTCAAGACAGCTCAGGCGGTTGATCTAGCAAAGTTAGCTCAGGCCTACGGCTGGAAGTATGTGGTTTGCGAGAATCTAGACGAACTTGAAAAAGCTTGGGCACTGCGCGGAACCGTGCTTATCGATTATCAGTTAGTTGATTGAAACGCCCAGCGAACCGCACGAAACTTTAATTCAGTTTCAACTAATTCAGCCTCCGAGATAGATTCGGAGACAATTCCCGAGCCCGCGATTGCTCTAATTTGATTTTCTTCGATAACACCGCCACGAAGTGCAATCGCAATTTCACCTGAGCCATTGGAACTCAGCCAACCAACAGGGCCCGCATAGCCGCCGCGATCAAATGGCTCTAACTCCTCTAATAATTTGGTCGCCGCATCAGTTGGCGTGCC
>CAZTLT010000023.1:0-12298 GCA_964614615.1 uncultured Aquiluna sp.
AGAGCAGCGGACTCATAATCCGTCGGTCGCGGGTTCAAGTCCCGCACGCCCCACAGAGGAGAAGTAAACATGCTGAAAGTTGAGAGCGGCTTCATGGTCTATCAATTGACACCCCTAGAGATCATTGGGGCTTTTGGCTTTTCTCCCAAGATGCCACTTTCCTCACTGAAATCAATTTCGGTTCAAGATAAGCCGTGGTCAACAAGAGTTCTGCGTGGTATCCGCGCCCCAGGTACCGGTTTTCCTTACCTAATAATGCTTGGAACGATGCGTCATCGAAGAGGTAAGGATTTCTGCGTTGTTTACAAAAATAAGCCAGTTATTGTCCTCGAGTTTGAGGGTGGCCCTTGGGCCCGCTGGGTTATCCCTGCGACAGAGGAAAGTAAAGACCAGCTAAGTCAAAAAGTGAAGCAAAGCTACTAAAGATCGCTCGGAGTGAGCCAGTCACAGAATAAATAGAAACTCGTGAGCACCTCGGCCGCCGCATTTGACAGTTATGATTGTGGCTAAAGAATCCAGCGTCGGCCTCTTTGCCTAGCTGGCTAACCGGAAAGAGCAAAGATGACTAACACGCCATGGCTAGCTCACTATCCAAGTGACGTTCCGAAACAACTTCCTCCTGTCCTTTTCACAAACTTGCCTGAACTGCTTTCTGAAGCGGTTAGAAAATACGAAAAAACCACTGCCTTTACACAAGTGATGCCAAATGGCATGAATGGCTCTCTATCTTTTGGTCAAATTGAACAACTTTCTGATCATTTCGCGAGCTATCTTCGTGAAGAATTAGGACTTTCAGCTGGAGATCGAGTCGCCGTTCAGATGCCAAACTGCCTCTCTTATCCAATCGTTGCTTTTGGAATCCTTAAAGCAGGGTGTGTTCTTGTAAACACCAATCCGCTTTATACCGCTTCGGAAATGATTCACCAATTTAATGATTCGGGTGCTACCACACTCATAGTCATTGACATGTTTGCAGATCGCTTACCTGAGGTAATGTCAAAAACCTCAATTCAGAACATTGTCACTGTCAAAATTAGTGAGTTTTTCCCAAGAGTCGTTGGAGGGGTGATTAGAGGAGTACAAAAATATTGGAGCCGCAGCCTTCCAAAAATTGAAGTTAAGACCACCAAGTTTGCCGACGCGCTGTTGGCAGGTTCCGCAAAGTATTCAAGGGAAAAGGCGGCTACCTACTTGTCTGGAGTGACAGCACAAACTCTAGCTGCTCTTCAGTATACGGGAGGCACAACTGGAGTCTCAAAGGGCGCCATGCTGAGCCACGGAAATCTTGTCACTAATACTCTTCAAATGATTGCGATGTGCGGCACATTTATTCGACCAGGTAAAGAAATTGTCTTGACGGCCTTACCCCTTTATCACATCTTTGCATTCACGGTGAACTTGTTGGGATTCTTCCACATGGGAGCGAGAAATATTCTGATCCCAACTCCCAGACCACCAAGCAACTTAAAGCGAGCTTTTGAAAACTACAAGGTGACGTGGATGACTGGTGTCAATACCTTATTTAACGCGCTATTGAACGAACGATGGTTTGTAGATAGCCCACCAAAGCATTTAGTTGCATCCGCCGCCGGAGGAATGTCGCTCCACGAATCTGTTTCAGCCCGCTGGCGTGAAGTTACTGGAACTCCAATAGTTGAAGGTTACGGTCTAACGGAAACTTCACCAGTATTGACATTCAATCCTTTAGGCGGCCTTCAGAAGGATGGCACAATTGGAATTCCTGTTCCTTCAACGGAAATTAGGTGCGTTGACGATTCTGGTAACGACGTTGCGACGGATGAACCAGGAGAACTGATTGCCAAGGGTCCTCAAATCATGCAAGGTTATTGGAAAAAGGATCAGGAAACTCAAGTAGCTATTCAAGATGGGTGGTTCAAAACTGGTGACATAGCATCAATGGATTCCGATGGCTATCTAACGATTGTCGATCGCAAGAAAGACATGATTTTAGTCAGTGGCTTCAACGTCTATCCCAACGAGGTAGAAGAGCGAATTGCAGCGGTTGAGGGGGTTCTAGAGGTCGGAGTGATTGGGCTACCCGACGAGAAGAGCGGTGAGAAGGTTTTTGCCTATGTTGTCGCTGGTCAATCAGCACCAACGGAAGAGCAGATAATTTCTCATTGTCGTGAGCACTTGGCTGCATACAAAATTCCAGCACGGGTGTTCTTTGTTGACCAATTGCCTAAAAGTCCGATTGGAAAAATTCTTCGTCGAGAGCTAAGAAAGCAAACGATTGAAAATTCAGGCGCTGGAAGGAGCAACTGATGTTCGCACAGGGAATCGCAATTCTAAATCAAGCTACCGTCTCTGAACAGGATGTCGTTACTCCGTTCGAACAGAATCTATTGGTGGGTCTCGTATTTGTAATTATGTTTGGACTCGGTTCGACACTTACACCAAACGACTTTAAGCTTGCCTTCCGCCGACCATGGGGTCTCATAATTGGCTGGCTAACTCAATTTGGAATAATGCCATTGCTTTCGTTTGTATTGGTGTCAATCTTCTTATTTCAACTCGCCCCTGAATACGCACTACCAGTGGCTATTGGTGCCCTGCTCATGGGAGCGGTGCCAGCTGGAACGACTTCGAACATTTTCACTTACTTCTCAAAAGGCAATCTCGCACTAAGCGTGATTATGACTGTCCACTCAACTCTCTGG
This sequence comes from uncultured Aquiluna sp., assembly GCA_964614615.1. Classification (GTDB taxonomy): domain Bacteria; phylum Actinomycetota; class Actinomycetes; order Actinomycetales; family Microbacteriaceae; genus Aquiluna. The sequence continues at coordinate 2,682 of CAZTLT010000023.1, forward strand.
GCGTTAGTTATGACCCCACTAGCTCTGGTTATCTTTGGTGGTCAAATACTTCCAGCGGACTCAGACCTTCAGATTCCAACAACCAACATTGTTGTCACAATTGCAATATTGCTTATTCCAGTGGTTATTGGAATGTTGATCAGGCGCTACAGCCCAAACATCGGAGCCCTGCTTGAGTTAATGGGTGGATTTTTCGGGGTTTTCTTTATCGTCTTCTTAATGGCAACCTGGGTGCCTCGAAACTGGGGATTATTGTCTTCAACGCCCTGGCAAACCTATGTGGTGGCAATTGGGCTTGGTTTGTTTGGCATATTCTTTGCTTACGGATTTGCAAGACTAATCAGGCTTCACCCAATGAATGCAAGAACAATTGGGCTAGAGACGGGTATTCAAAATGGGCCTCTTGCAATTGCAATTGTCCTCTTGACGTTCAGCGGTAACCCCGACATTGGGTTAATTCTGATTGTGCCAGCACTTTATTCGTTATTCATTGTGATTGTTTCAACATTGGTAACTTTCTGGTTCCGCAGGGCAAACCTAGCGGCTGAGCAAAAAATCCCGAACTTGCTCTAATTCGCAGACTTGCGAGCTAAGTAGCAGGAAGGGCAGAGCGATTCGTAGGTGACTTTGTCGCCATCGATTGCCACCTGCTCACCGGCAAAGACGAATCGTCCGTTTAGTAGGCGACCATTGAACATCGCCTTTTTACCACAGCGGCAAATGGTCTTTAGCTCCTCAAGACTGTGTGCAATTTCCAGAAGCCTGCGCGAGCCAGGAAAAGCTTTGGTTTGAAAATCGGTTCTGATTCCATAGGCCAGAACTGGAACCTTGTCCAACACGGCGACCTCCAAGGCCTGATCAACCTGTGGTTCGGTTAGGAATTGGGCTTCATCAATTAGCAAGCAAGAGATTGTTTGACCAGTCTTCCGCTCGACTTCCTGGCTGTGCTCGGCAAATAGTTCACGCAGACTGTCTTCTGGGCGAATCAGAAAATCAACTTCTCTGGAGACCCCTAGTCGAGAAACTATGTTCTTGTCACCCTTGTAGTCGATAGCAGGCTTGGCAAGTAGCACATACTGGCCCCGCTCCTCATAGTTAAAGGCAGCCTGCAGCAGGGCAGTGCTCTTGCCGGAGTTCATGGCGCCGTAGCGGAAGTAAAGTTTGCTCATGGTGGTTGAGTTGAGTGTATTAGGTGGTGCGTCTTGCAGCTGTTATTTGCCGATCAATTAGGCCCTCATTTTGAGCTTGGCGGCGAGATTCTGCTGCCGATTGTCAAAAACCAATTCCGCAAGCGCCGTTACCACCGCCAAAAAGCCCACCTAATTCTTTACGCTTTGCGCAGTCGAGCCCAGGATTCCAACGTCACGGCTGTTGAGCTAGCCAGCTATCGAGACCTGTTCACTGGTGACTTCGGCGCGTCCGAAGCCGTCAACCCAACCAGCTACCCCATGCGACGCCTGGCTGAGGCCTTAGAGCTAAAAATCAGCCCAGCCAGAGGATTTTGCTCAACGGAAAAAGACTGGTCAGATTACGCAGCCTCTGCCAAGCGCCTCCGATTGGAGGATTTTTATCGCCGGCAAAGAACTCGTCTTGATCTGTTGATGGATGGGGATCAGCCAGTAAGCGGTGAGTGGAACTTTGATGATCAAAATCGACTACCGCCACCAACTGAAACTCTTGACGTTCTAGGACCTTGGTTACCCAAGGAAGATGAACTCGATAAGAGTGTGAGGGCCGAGCTGGACGAACTTGAAAGTCAGGGGGTCAAGTTTGTGGGTAAAGATGGGCCTCGCAAGTTTGCCGGCAGTCGCCAGCAGGCATTGCAAGCGCTGAGTCACTTCATTGAGAATCGATTGGACAGCTTTGGTCCCTATGAGGACGCGGTCGACCAGCGAAGTTGGGCGATGTCACATTCTTTGCTGAGCGCACCGATGAATCTTGGCTTACTTGATCCCCTGGAGGTTGTTAGAGCTGCCGAAGTTGCCTACCAGCAGGGAAAGGCGAGGCTGCAAAGCGTCGAGGGTTTTATTCGTCAAATAGTCGGCTGGCGCGACTACGTCTGGCATCTGTATTGGCATTTCGGTGAGGACTACGCAAACAAAAATGAGCTCGGTGCCAATAATTCATTGCCCGCCTTTATGGCCGAGCTTGATTCAGGGCAATTGCAGGCAAACTGTCTGAGTTCGAGCATCTCTGACCTGGCTGAGAATGCCTGGCTTCACCACATTCCTCGGTTGATGATTCTGGGAAATCACGCCATGCAACGTGGTTATCATCCCGCAGAAGTAAACAACTGGTTTATAGATGCATTCGTTGATGGCACCCCCTGGGTAATGCCAGCAAACACAATCGGAATGACTTTGTATGCCGATGGTGGACTGATGAGTACCAAGCCCTATGCTGCAGGTGGCGCTTATCTGTCCAAGATGACCAACTACTGTGGGGACTGCCCCCTCAATCCCAAAAAACGAGTTGGCGAAGATGCCTGTCCATTTACTGCCGGCTACTGGAACTTTCTCGACAAGAATCCACAATTGAAATCAAACCATCGAATGTTCAATGCCTACGCGGGGCTTCGCAAACTAAACGATTTAGACCAGCTGCGTCAACAAGAAGCCGAAAGAAATAGCTTTTGACAACAAAGCTTGATCTGTTTTAGTCTTGTCAGACCGGTTCAGGGCGTAGGGGAAGACGCAGACTGAATCGGAGGTTACTTACGTTCACTGACATCTGGCTACTCAGTGTTGCCCGGGAAAACCTAGGCAAGGCTGAGGATTGTTTGCGCCCTCTGGACCTTGATCTGCGATGGTTTACGCAACCTGCCAGCCCCAAATCATTTCAAGCCAGAACAATTTGCGAGTTAGACGATTGTGTGGTGGATCGTCTGGCAACTTCGCTAAGTGATCTTTCTCTGGCATTCGAAATTACCCAAGCCAGTGCTGATGCGAAGCTTTATCTGTTCGAGCAAAGACTAGGGCTGACACAGGTTTCCTTGGATCAGGCCGGGGAGCCCACAATTCGACTCGGACACCTCAACCAGCTAATTCGGCGCTCAGAAGGCTCTCTGGGCGAGCTGGAGCGGCTATTGAGGATTGCTAGTGCTCAGGCTTGGCTAGACAGGCTGGAGCCATTCAGAGCAGGAAAAATGGCCATTGATGGCCTTAGGCAGGTTGGCTAGATGTTTCGGAACGCCAAGACGGCGTTGTGGCCACCAAAACCAAAACTGTTGCTGATTGCAATTGCATCATGGCGTTTCAGGGGAGTGGGCAAGCGAGGAACGGTCAATTCGATAGCAGGGTCCTGATTATCTAAGTTGAGCGTGCCCGGACAGATCTGTTCCTTCAAGGCAAGAATGGTAAAGATAGCTTCAATCGCACCAGCGCCACCAAGCAGGTGACCGGTAGCACCCTTGGTTGCAGTAACCATCAGGTTGCTGGTGTGATCACCAAAGACGCGCTTGAGTGCTGTGTATTCAGCTATGTCACCCACCGGTGTTGAAGTTGCGTGAGCGTTGACGTGCTCGACATCTTCCGGCTTAGCATCCGCCTGCGCTAGCGCACCGAGGACAGCCCTCGCTGCACCTGATCCTTCAGGATCTGGCGCGGTGATGTGATAGGCATCCGAGGTAACGCTCGCGCCAACAATCTCGCAGTAGATTTTTGCGCCCCTGGCCTTTGCAGATTCGTAGTCTTCTAGCACCAGAGCACCGGCGCCTTCGCCCATGACAAAACCGTCTCTGTCAAGGTCGTAGGGCCTAGATGCCTTTGCTGGAGCATCATTTCTTTTGCTCAGCGCTTGCATGGCCGCGAAAGCTGCGATTGGTAGTGGATGAATAGCTGCCTCTGCACCACCAGCAACCACGACATCGGCCTCACCCAATCGAATCCTTTGGAATGCGTTCGCAATGGACTCATTGCCAGAGGCGCAAGCAGAAACCGCCGTTCGCACTCCCGCCCTAGCGGCCAAATCCATACCAATGGCTGCCGCTGGTCCATTTGGCATCAGCATTGGAACTGTCATCGGCAAGACGCGGCGCGGCCCACGCTCTTTTAGAGTTTCGAAGGCATCAAGCAGAGTCCAAACCCCACCGATGCCGGTGGCGAAATCTACGGCCAACCTCTCCGGAATAACCTCTGGCGATCCTGCATCAGCCCAGGCTTCCCTTGCGGATACCAGAGCAAATTGTGAAGAGGGGTCTAACCGCTTCGCTTCTTGTGGTGTTAGTTTCTCGCTTGCCGGGACTTTGCAAACTCCCGCGAATGTAACCGGCAGTTCATACTTTGCAACCCAATCTTGCTTAAGCGTTTGAATGCCAGACTGGCCCTCGAGCAAGGCTTTCCAACTGCCGGGGGCATCGCCAGCTAGCGGAGTGGTTGCTCCAATGCCAGTTACGACGACCCGACGCAAAACAGTTAGCCCTGGTTGGCGGTGATGTACTTAACTGCGTCAGCCACAGTGATCAGGTTCTTGACCTCTTCATCTGGAATCTTGACGCCAAATTTGTCCTCGGCGTTAACCACGATGGTCATCATCGAAATCGAGTCGATGTCTAAGTCGTCAGTGAAGGACTTGTCCAGCTGGACAGCATCGGTGGCAATGCCTGTTTCGTCATTAACCAGTTCTGCCAGGCCGGCTAGAACATCCTGCTCAGATAGCGCCATCTAAATCTCCTATTGGGTATTAGTCGCTTTATTTTAGGGGAGTTCGACCACTTGAGCGGCGTAGGCAAGCCCTGCACCGAAACCAATCTCCAGGGCATATCCGCCAGATTTGACCTGTCCCTCTGCCAAGAGTCGGTGCATCGCTAGGGGAATGGAGGCTGCTGAGGTATTGCCAGTGTCAACGATGTCCTTGGCCACCACCACGCTTTCGGGTAGACCAAGTTGCTTGGCGAATTCGTCGATAATGCGAACGTTGGCCTGGTGAGTAACCAGCGCAGAAAGATCACTGGGCTCTAATCCTGAAGCATCCAGTGCTTGCTTAGCGACCTTCACCATTTCCCAGACCGCCCAGCGAAAGACCGATTGCCCCTCCTGCACAAGAGTTGGCCAGCTGATTTTTCCGTCTCTGAAATCAACCAGCGATCCCGTCATTCCAACTTTGTCCCAATTTCCACCATCTGATCCCCAGACAGTTTTTGAAATGCCTGGGTGATCACTGGGGCCAACTACGGCCGCGCCAGCACCATCGCCGAGTAAAAAGCTAATTGAGCGGTCTGTTGGATCGATAAAGTCAGAAAGTTTTTCTGCTCCAACAACCAGAACATAACGCGCAGTACCCGATCGAACCAGGGAATCAGCCTGAGCAATTCCGTAACAGTAACCTGCGCAAGCTGCGGAGATGTCATAGGCCGCAGCTCCTTCTGCGCCAACCTTTTCCGCTAGCAAAGTCGCTCCGGATGGGGTTTGGTAAGGGAAAGAAATGGTAGCCAGTATCACCGCATCGATTTCTGAGGGGGCAATCTTTGCTTTCGCAATAGCCTCCTGTGCCGCAGCCACCGACATGTCCATTAGTGAGGTGTTAGCGCCTGCGCGTCTGCGAGTAATGATTCCGGTTCTTTGCCTAATCCACTCGTCAGAAGAATCAATCGGTCCTGCCACTTCATCGTTGGTGACGGAAAGCTCTCCACGCGCAGCCCCTAGCGCATAGATTCGTGAATGGGCAACTGGCGAAGTTTGATTGAGCTGCTTCACTTCTGCACCTTCTCGACATCCGCTGGTTCTTTGACTGCTATGGCAAGAACTTTATCGGCACCGCGCTTTAGCAGGCCAGCTAGCGCTCCGGCAGGCGGTAGTTCAACAACCCGGTTTCCGTCTTGGTTGACGCTATTCATGCACAAATCCCAGCGGACAGGCTTTGATATTTGCTGCACCACCAGTTTTAGGAACTCAGATCCTGATTCAACCAGTTGGCCCGCTGAATTGCTCCACAATCTTATTTTTGGGTTGTGAGTTTCAATTGACTGCGCGAACTCAGACACGCTCTCAACTGCCGATGACATAAAACTGGTGTGAAAAGCTCCTGCTACTTTGAGCTCAATAACCCTAGCTTTTTCTGGAGGCGAGGCAATTAGTTTCTGAATTGCTGCTTTTGGACCGGCAGCAACAATCTGACCCGCCCCATTGAAGTTTGCTGGCTCTAGCTCGCATGCTTCAATTCCTGCCAGCACCGACTGTTCCTCGCCACCTAAGACGGCCGCCATAGAAGTGGGGGTTAATGAAGCAGCTCTTGCCATGGCATCCGCTCGGATGGCAACAAGTCTCATTGCATCCTCATCAGAAATTACTCCCGCAATTGCCGCGGCAGCGATTTCACCAACTGAGTGCCCGAGCACTCCAGAAACCTCGGCTTCTGAAAATGCCTCTCGATAGATTGCCAAGGAGGCCCCCACAATCAGTCTTTGGGCATTAGCGGTATCGCGGATGACATCTTCTTCGGCTGCGGTGCCAAGCTCAATAAGGTCTTTGCCGCAATATTGCGAGTAGTTCTCCAGTCTTTTAGAGAGCTCCGGAAAATGCTCTAGCCAACTGGCCAAAAAGCCCTTGGTTTGAGAACCCTGGCCTGGACAAGCAAAGATCAACAAGCTATCTCCTTACTCCGCTTTCCGTATCGCTAATGAGTCCGACGACAATTGCCGTTTGCACTACGAAAGCAGTTCTTGGCTGGGTGACATCCTCGCCAATTAGTTCTTGAATTCGTCGCAGACGATACCGCACTGTATTGGCATGAACAAACAGCGACTTGGCAGTGGCCTCTAGGGAACCGCCATGTTCTAGGTAGGCACGAAGTGTCTGCAGAAGATCCGCGGAGCCCGCCACGAGCGGCAGGTAGTAGCGGTTTATCAGTGCCTGTTTGGCAAGTTGATCACCAGCCAGCAGGCGTTCTGGCAAAAGGTCATCCGCGAGCGTTGGTCTAGCTAGGTTGTCGCGACTAGCTGCAACTGAGATTGCCGCCAGGGCTGCTTTTGCCGACCGCGCCGAATCCGAAACGGCCGCAACTGCTGGCCCAAGCATTAGATCACCTGAACCAAAAAACTCGCTTAGCAAATTCGCCATTTGCATGATTTTTGAAGCTGGGTTCTCTGTTTGGCTGAGAAGGCCAATTACGACGACCTGCCTTCTTCCTTGAATACCGATTAGCACATCGCAATCAGATTTGCGGGCGACTTTTCGAATAGCATCTGGGTCAGGATTTTCTGGTCTTGTTCCCAGTAGGACGGCGACTGGTCCGTCTGCTCGCCAACCTAGGGCAGCAACCCGAGAGTTTATTTCCTGCGAGGTTTCCCCGCTGATGATGCTGTCTACCACTAATGCCTCAAGGCGAGCATCCCACAAACCTCTCGCCTCCGCTGCCCTGGCATAAACATCGGCTGCAGAGAATGCAATGTCGCGCGAATAACGAAGAACCGCCTCTTGCAATTCGGGATGTTCGGCTACCACACGCTCTTCCACCATTTGCACAACCACATGAATTAGCTGCAGTGTCTCTTGCAAAGAAATTGAGCGCAGCAACTCTCTTGGAGCGGCTGCAAAAACGTCGGCAGCTACCCAGGGTTGTGAAGAGGGATCTTCGTACCACTGAATAAAACTCGTAATACCGCTTTGCGCAACGTTGCCAACCGCGGCCCGGCGAGCCGGTGGCATCTCTCGATACCAAGTGAGAGTCTCTTCTAGTCGGGATAGCGTTGCTGTTGCGAGATCACCCGCAATCGATCTAAGCCACGGCAGGTGCTTAGGCGTCACCGCCGGCCGATCCACTTGTTCCAGCGCTGACATCGTAGAGACGATACTTTTCTATGGCCTTCGCCAGCACGCTTCGATCAAGCTTGCCCTGCTCAACCAGCTGCTGCAAAACCCTAACCGTGATGGAAGGACCATCAATCTTGAAATGACGACGCACAGCTGGTCTGGTGTCAGAGAAACCAAAACCATCGGCACCCAAGGTGGCATAGTCGCCAGGCACCCACGGTCTAATCATGTCTTGCAAAGTGTGGGTGTAGTCAGAAACACCAAGGAAAGGCCCCTGCGCCCCGGCAAGCTTTTGAGTGAGGTAGGCAGTCGCCCTCGGAGCATCTGGCTGCAGGAAGTTGTGCTCGTCTGCCTTGATTCCATCGCGGCGAAGTTCAACCCAGCTGGTTACGGACCAGACATCTGCAGAGACACCCCACTCGGCTAACAGCTGCTGAGCTTCCAGTGCCCAAGGAACTGCTACACCGGATGCAAGAATTTGCGCTTTGGTGCCAGGGTTTGAATTTTGGTTTAGAAGGTAGATTCCCCTAAGCAGTCCGTCAACATCGAGATTCGCGGGTTCCGCTGGTTGAATCATCGGTTCGTTATAGACGGTGATGTAATACATCACGTTTGGATCTGGATGGCTGCCTCCATACATCCGCTCTAAACCAGCTTTGGTGATGTGGGCAATTTCGTAGCCGTAAGCCGGGTCGTAGGAGATAACTGCGGCATTGGTCGATGCAATAACAGGGGAGTGACCATCTGCGTGCTGCAGACCTTCTCCGGTCAAGGTGGTGCGACCAGCGGTGGCGCCAATCATGAAACCTCTAACCATCTGGTCACCAGCTAGCCAAATAGCATCTGCGGTGCGTTGGAAACCAAACATGGAATAAAACACATAAATAGGAATAATCGGCTGGCCATGGGTCGCGTAGGAAGAACCACTGGCAGTGAAGGCGGCAATAGAGCCTGCCTCGTTGATTCCAGTGTGCAGAATTTGACCGTGTTCGCTTTCCTTGTAGCTCAAAAGGAGCTCTCGATCAACGGACATGTAGTGCTGTCCGTGCGGGTTGTAAATCATCGAGGTTGGGAAAAAGGCATCCATTCCAAAGGTTCTTGCCTCATCTGGAATGATTAGCTGAATTCTTTGGCCAGTTTCCTCGGCCTTCATCACGTCTTTGAGCATTCGAACAAAAGCCATGGTGGTGGCAACTTCTTGATGGCCGGATCCTTTTCGAGGGACCTCATAAGCCTTGTCTTCTGGCAGCTTGAAACTTACGTATTTGCTGCGGCGCTCTGGCAAATAACCACCCAGTTGTCGTCTGCGCTCATGCAGGTATTGCAACTCTGGTGAAGAATCGGCTGGCTTGTAATAAGGCGGCATGTACGGATCTTTTTCCAATTCAGCGTCGCTGATTGGAACTCTCATCTCATCCCTAAAGCGCTTCAGATCTTCAATCTTTAGTTTCTTCATCTGGTGAGTGGCATTTCTACCCTCAAAACTCTTGCCCAGACCATAACCCTTAATGGTTTTGGCAATAATTACGGTTGGCTGCCCCTTGTGATTCATTGCTGCTTGGTAAGCGGCATAGATCTTGCGGTAGTCGTGACCACCGCGCTTGAGCGCCCAAATCTCGGCATCGGTCATGTCCGCCACTAACGCCTTAGTCCTCGGGTCTCTGCCGAAGAAGTTTTCTCGCACGAATGCGCCGTCTTCGGTCTTAAATGTTTGATAATCACCATCTGGAGTCTGGTTCATCAGCTCAACCAGTGCACCATCTGTGTCCTTGGCAAGTAGTCGATCCCACTCGCGACCCCAAATAACCTTGATTACATTCCAGCCAGCGCCACGGAAGAAGCTCTCCAGCTCTTGAATGATTTTTCCAT
>CAZTLT010000024.1:0-11766 GCA_964614615.1 uncultured Aquiluna sp.
TTTTGGGCGGTATTTCGGTTGCCATTATCGGTAGCTTTCTTTCGTTCTCGCTTGCTAACAGCTTCTATCAAAATAGGTTGAGTCAGGTTCTAACAGAGACGGAACGAGCGGTGGATTCAGTTCAGACCACAATTGCCGCGAGTTCTCTAACAGATGAAACAGCACTGCAAACACTGCTGAACTCAGTTGTTCCCTCACTCGAAATCTCTGGCGGCTCAGCTCCCCGTCAAGTCGCACTGCTTAGGTCGCCTGGCCAGGGCCAGCTTCAACTTTTTCAATCTCCGATTTCACAAGATTTAGATTTGCAAGCGATTCCTGACCAGCTCAGACTGGAAGTGCGGGAATCACCCGGCCGGCTTACCTACACGCCTGTTTCGTTGAAGTCCGACACCACAGATGTTCCAGGAATTACTGTTGGCACTCCGATTGCTATTCCAATTGCAGGCAACTTTGAGCTTTATTTGGTCTATAACCTCTCGGCTGAACAAAAAGCACTCGAGCTAGTTCAGAATGCACTAGCGATTGGTGGATTCTTCCTGCTGGCGCTTATCGCGGCAGCCAGCTTTTTTGTGACTAGGAGATTGGTCGCCCCGGTTGAGAAGGCAGCAGAAGCTGCGCGAGATATCTCCGAAGGAAAACTAGATAAGCGCCTGCCCGAGTCGGGACAAGACATTCTGGCCACACTCGCTAGTTCCTTTAACAAGATGGCAAACAGCTTGCAAACGCAGATTGAGCGTCTGGACGCCCTTTCTAGGATGCAGCGCAGGTTCGTGTCTGATGTTTCGCACGAGCTTCGCACACCGATGACGACAATCAAGTTGGCCGGTGAAGTGTTGTTTAGCAATCGGTCCAAGTTGGAGCCCGCGCTTTCTCGCTCTGCCGAATTACTGCAGGACCAGATTGATCGCTTTGATCGCCTCCTCAGTGACCTCCTCGAAATTTCTCGCTATGACGCCGGAGCGATTGTCCCTGAGTTTGAATTCCACGACGTTAAGTCCGTTGCCGCTGCCGCGATTAAGTCGATTGAGCCGCTTGCAAAAGACAGAAATACCAGCATTGACTTACTGGCCCCGCAGGAACCTGTTCGAGCGGAAATTGATGCACGTAGAATTGAGCGGCTATTGCGCAATCTGCTGTCCAATGCCATCGAACACGGTGGTGGCAAGGACGTGAGCGTTGAGGTGGGGGAGAATGCCCAAGCTGTCGCGATATGCGTCACAGACCGTGGAGTTGGAATGAGCAGGAATGAACTTGATCGAGTATTTGATCGATTCTGGAGGGCTGACCCAGCGCGCCAAAGGTCTGTGGGTGGAACCGGTCTTGGCTTAGCAATTTCTAAGGAAGACTCAGCGCTTCATCGCGGTTGGCTGCAGGTCTGGTCCAAGCCAAAGGTTGGCACGAGTTTCCGTTTGACTCTTCCAAAGACCAAAGATGCGGTGATAGCGAATTCTCCGCTTCCTCTGCCCCCCAGGGGATTGGAGGGATGATGCGCAAACTTTCTTCCTTAGCTCTCGCCCTACTGCTCAGCGGGTGTGCCAGCCTGCCGAGCGATTTGAGCATTGAAATTGGTCCTGAGCTATCAACTCCTGACCAGCAGGAGTTGTCTTTCTATTCACCAGCCTCACCAACGCCAGGGGCGACTCCCAGTGAAATAGTTTCAGGATTTCTTTCGGCTGGCACTGGTCCCCAAAATGATTACGAAGTTGCTCGGGAATATCTAACAGATAGCTTTGCGCCGCGATGGCGCCCAGGTGCCCAGACGCTCATAAGAGTCGGCGCTTACGATCTTCAATCCACCAGCGATGAAGAGCAGATTGTGAGCGTTCTGGTCGGAGCCAAGGTAAATGAAGATGGCTCCTATGAAAACATTGCACCCGCAACCAACAATCTTCGGTTCCGACTGACACAAGAAAATGGCGAGTGGAGAATTTCTAGCGCTCCAAACCTAACTGTTGTGACAGTGCCAGTATTTGAAGTTGTTTTCTCGCAGTTTCCAATTTACTTTTTAGATTCGACGGCATCTCAACTGGTGCCAGATGTTAGGTGGTTTCCAAAACGCGCCTCAACCCCAACCCAGCTGGTTGGAGCTTTATTGAATGGGCCAGCAGCTTGGCTGAGCGAGTCGGCACTATCCGCCATACCCGCGGGAACCAAGTTGCAGGTCAATGCCGTCTTGGTCGAAGAAGGCAAAGCCTTGGTTGATCTTGATGCCACAGCCCTGGGTGCTGACAATCGACAGCGAGGTCTGTTGCTAACGCAGCTCAGAAGCACCTTGCTTCAACTTCCTGGAATTGTGGATGTGGCAGTTCTGATTGCTGGAGCGGAACAAAGAATAACGGCTGCAGATATTCCAGCTATTCCAGCTTCTTCAACATTTGCTCTGTCAGATTCAGGAGTCGTTCGACTAAGCGGTTCCGAAGCTGGACCAATTGTCGGCACAGAGGAGGCTCTGGAATCCCTAAATCCAACACATATCGCTGTGGCCGCCGAAGGGGAAAAAATCGTGGTGGCATCAGAAACTGGCATTTATCGCCTAGTGGAGAGGGCGGGGTCATTTTCGCCAGAGAGAGTCTCACCAAGCACTTTAGTTTCGGACATGCAGACAGATTTGTTTGGGAACACTTGGGTTTTCCGAAGCAATGTTTCGAATACCGTTGAAGTAATTGATGGGCGCGATCAGCGCATTGATTTACCCCTTCCATTTGTTGGCAATGTGGTCAGTGCCGCCATTTCGCCAGAGGGAGCTCGTCTGGCTGTTTTAGTTTCCGACTCGGGCCAGTCCGTCAAGATTTTTGGAATTGTTAGAAACCAGCAAGGCATTCCTCTTCGGCTGAGCGGCAACTTGATTGCGGAGCCAGAAGCTGTCGGAGCAACATCAATTTCCTGGCAGCAATCAACACTTCTTAGGGTTCTGTCGAAAACGGTAAGCGGGACAGGCACCCTATATGACTATCCGATCAGTGGACCGAGGAAACAAAGGACCAGCCCTTTGGTCACTGGCTCAGTGATTGAGGCAGGTTTTGCCGTGATTGATAGCTATCTCCTGTCAGAGGCGGGCGAGGTTTGGTCTCTGTCTGGCAATGCTTGGCAGCGAATTCAAACCGACATTATTGACATCTCCAGTGGACGTTAGTAGTTATCCACAGAATTGCTTTGGTCGAAGATAAATTAATTCGCTAGGTTCAAACTTTTTGAATGTTGCTTGACTTTCTTTTGCCTGCGCCGTGCGTTGTTTGCGGTCAGTTACCAAAACCTATCTGCAAGAAATGCCAGCCAGTGGGATTTCATGGCCAAGACACTATCCAAGGAGTAAAGCTTTACTATGCCTTTCGTTTGGGCGGCGACATTGAAGCAGTTCTGAAAAGCTACAAGGACAAAAGTCGCATAGCACTGGAGAGAGCACTCGCAGTCGAATTTGACAAGCTCTTACAAAGAGTCGCCAAACTTGAGAGCTTCAACTGCTATGCAACACCTCCCATAAATTTCTCAAATTTCAAGCGACGAGGCTTTACTCCTATTGAACGTCTTGTGCGAAGGACAAGTTTGGCTCAAGTCAAGAAGATAGGCCTTGCAAGCAATAGAAAGATTGCAGATCAAAGATCGCTTTCCAAACCCGCCCGTTTCAGTAACACATCGTTGGCTTTTGGGGCAAAGAGTGGAAACGGAAGGGTTCTGTTGGTAGATGACGTCGCCACTTCAGGGGCTACTCTTCGTGAAATGCGCAGGAGCTTGGAGGCGGCTGGCTACGAGGTGGTTGCTTACTGCGTATTGGCTAGAAGATTTGGTCTTTAGTGCGCCAGCCACTAACAGCCCAACAGATGGTTGATCAAAGGGAGCGATTCGGTAAGGCATTCGTCCTCTCTCACGACTCAGAAACTGACAGGGTGGCGGTCCGTCTGACGCGAAAGGGCTGCAGTTACAGGGTTATCAGGCTGGGACGGTAGCCAGCTGGCGCGACTAGAATTGCCCCGTTACTAAGGAGTATTACTTGGCTTCCATTCTCGATAGCCTCTTACGCGCAGGCGAGGGCAGACTTCTCCGAAAGCTTGAATCCATCGCCAAAGAGGTCAATGCACTTGAGCCCCATTACCAACAGCTATCCGATGAAGAGCTAAAGGGAGAGACTCGCACGCTGCGTGAGCGCTTTGCCAATGGTGAGACTCTGGATGAGCTGCTTCCCGAAGCATTTGCTGCAGTCAGGGAAGCCTCGGTCAGAACACTTGGTCTAAGACATTTTGATGTCCAAATTATGGGTGGTGCTGCTTTGCACCTTGGAAACATCGCAGAAATGAAAACCGGTGAAGGAAAGACTCTGGTTGCAACCCTCGCAGCGTATCTAAATGCAATTCCCGGCAGGGGAGTACACGTTGTTACCGTGAACGACTTTTTGGCTGGTTATCAATCCGAATTAATGGGAAGAATTTATCGTGCCCTAGGCATGACAATCGGTTGCATCTTGACTGGTCAAGATCCTGAATTCAGGCGCACGCAGTATGCCTGCGACATAACCTACGGAACTAACAATGAATTCGGTTTTGATTATCTACGCGACAACATGGCACTGACCAAGCAGGATTTGGTGCAGCGTGGCCACTACTTTGCGGTAGTAGATGAGGTCGACTCAATTTTGATTGATGAGGCCAGAACGCCGCTGATTATTTCTGGTCCAGCAAGCGCTGACGTAAATCGCTGGTTTAGCGTTTTTGCCAAGTTGGTACAGACCCTAAAGATTGACGAAGACTATGAGGTTGACGAAAAGAAGCGGACCGTGGCTGTCTTGGAGTCTGGAATTGACAAAGTCGAGGATTATCTCGGGATCAATAACCTCTATGAAACTGCAAATACTCCCTTAATTTCTTTCCTTAACAATGCAGTCCGAGCCAAGGAGCTATTCCGTCGAGACCGCGACTACGTTGTTACCAACGGCGAGGTATTGATTGTTGATGAGCACACTGGTCGAATTCTCCCAGGGCGCAGATATAACGAAGGTTTACATCAAGCCATCGAGGCTAAGGAAAACGTAGCCATCAAAGCTGAGAACCAGACTCTCGCTTCAATCACCCTTCAAAACTATTTCAGGCTCTACAACAAGCTCAGCGGTATGACAGGCACTGCCGAAACAGAAGCTGCGGAATTCATGTCTACCTACCAACTAGGCGTGGTTCCTATTCCTACCAACAAGCCAATGATTCGAAAAGATCAATCGGATTTGATCTATAAGAATGAAGAAGCAAAATTCAAGATGGTTGTGGCGGACATTATTGATCGTCACAAAAAGGGCCAGCCCATGTTGGTTGGAACTACTTCAGTTGAGAAGAGCGAGTATCTTTCAAAACTTTTGGCCAAAGCTGGTGTTCGTCACGAGGTTCTAAATGCGAAAAACAATGCCCGCGAGGCTGTCATTGTTGCCCAGGCGGGTCGATTTGGTGCAGTAACGGTAGCCACCAACATGGCTGGACGTGGTACCGACATCATGCTGGGCGGAAACGCTGAGTTCTTGGCTGTGCAAGAGATGCAGAAACTCGGCCTCGATCCAGCTAATAATCCTGAAGAGTACGAAGCCAAGTGGGACGAAGTCTTCGACCGAGTCAAAGCGGAAGTAGCAAGTGAGGCCGAGAAGGTACTAGCCGTTGGCGGACTTTATGTTCTTGGAACTGAGCGGCACGAGTCCAGAAGAATTGACAATCAGTTGCGCGGTCGTTCTGGTCGTCAAGGTGACCCAGGTGAGTCACGCTTCTATCTCTCGCTAACAGATGACCTCATGCGCCTGTTTAACTCGCAGGCAGCAGCTGCCCTGATGAACCGCTCTTCGGTGCCGGACGACCAAGCTATCGAATCCAAGATGGTTTCCAAGGCTATCGCGTCAGCTCAATCCCAGGTGGAAGCACGAAATGCTGAACTTCGGAAAAACATTTTGAAGTATGACGATGTGATGAACCGCCAGCGCGAGGCTATCTATGCTGATCGACGTCAAATTCTCGAAGGTGAGGATATTTCCAAGACCTTCGATGCTTTCTTGGCTGAGGTAATTGCCGACGTCATCAATCGCAACACAGCAGGTGGTTCAGTTGATTGGGATTTGCAGTCCCTATGGAATCAGCTCAAGGCGATCTATCCGATATCACTCGAGATTGATGAAGTGATCGCCGAGGTTGGAACACCCGCAAAGCTCACCAGTAAGTGGCTCATCGAAGAAATTACTAGCGACGCTCGAATTGCCTACGGCCGTCGAACCAGTGAAATCGGCGAGCAGCTAATGCGCGAGTTGGAGCGTCGAGTCATGCTTTCTGTGATTGATCGTAAGTGGAGAGATCACCTATACGAGATGGACTACCTCAAAGAGGGCATTGGACTTCGAGCTATGGCTCAAAGGGATCCTCTGGTTGAATACCAACGCGAAGGTTACGGAATGTTCCAAGAGATGATGGCCGCAATTCGAGAAGAAGCCGTGCAGCTCATGTTCAATTTGGAAGTAAAGCAAACGGTGCCGGACGTAAGTCAGCAACAGCCGCAACAGCTAACTTATTCAGCACCATCCGAGCAGGGTGGCTTGGAGGTTCTGCAGGAAGGCGCAGACGTTGATGGTTCAGGCCAGGAACCACCCAAGAGTCCAGGTCAGGGATCCGCTTTCTTCAAGAACTAATTAGAACTATCTCGGTAATTCGATATCTTTCGTGAATTAGCTCAGCTCTTACCGATATAGCCTTGATCGCTCCAGAAATCTGAAGTATTACGACGCCCTGATAGGCGTTGGCATCCGTGGCAAAGGTCTTAGTTTTTCGAAGGACGATTTCCGGTCGCTGGTTCAGACCCGTTAGTTGACGTTGCCTAGCTCCGCGTCGGAAGCGCTGACAGACGTCGTAGTAGGCTCCGTCGCTAAGCCAACGAGCGAGCTGCTCGGGCCTGCGTAAACCGGCTAGTACCTCAACGTAAGCTGCAGAGATTTCCGCAAAAAACTTTGACAGATCAGGTTGATCTGCTACCTGCGAAGTTATGGTCATTTCCCCCTCATCTCTTTAGGTGGCAGAAAGTATCTATCTGCTCACTGGTTTGGGAAAGTCCCCGAGATGGCACTGTGGATAACTCCAGTAAGAAAAATGGGGAATGTGCTCTTATCTGCGCATGGAAATAATTACTGAACTCGAAGAGGAATTTACCGCTCGAAGGGGAGCCAATCGCCCAACTCACATAAGCGTAAAGACCATAAGCAATAGTTACAGCTTGGATGAAGCCCAAGTCGGTCCGAACTTTATTTTGGGACGCTCAGGAAACCGCGTCTATTTCTTCCCAAATAGTTCAATTACTGAGGTAATTGGCCTTGAATGTCGCCTAACAATTGAGGAGTCGCTGGAATCCCTGCTAGCAAATCAGCGACAGCCGGTGAAGTTACTTCTTTCTTCAGGAATAGATACTCAAATTGCTTGGCTTTTGAATGTCGAGGGAAATTGGCTTCGGGTTGCCGGCCAAGGCGGTGTTAGTTGGGTTCCTTTTGCCAAGCTGCTAATTGCCGAAACCGATCTGGTGTTGGCTGAACCAAAATCATGACTATTCGCATAAGAAAAAGGGTTAATCGCTGGACTGTTGTACTAATGGCCCTTACCTTGGCAGCGGTTGGAATTGCCGTAGTGTCCCTCAACAAACCACTGCCTAACTATTTGGTGGCAAAGCGTGAGCTGATACCAGGTGAACCCATAACTTCGGAAGATGTGGAGATTCTGGCTTTGGACCTAGGCATCCTCGAAAACAAGTATTTGCAGGAGATTCCCTCCAATTTGGCAGTTCGTTCAACTGTTCCAGCGGGAGAGTTAATCCCGTTGACCCGAGTTGGTGATCAGCTGGCAGAAAATCAAACCGCAATTCGGTTGTCGCCCGCCACGAAGCCAGCAGCCTCGGTGGTAGCAGGGGCGCTGGTGTCGGTTTGGCAAGTAATCGAAATCGAAGGTCAATTTGTGCCTCAGCAGCTGGTGGCAGCGGCCGAAGTTGCAGCTGTTGATTATGCAGAGGGTTTGCTGGCAGAGGAAATACCTGAAATTGAATTGCTAGTTGGAAAAGATCAAGCAATGCTCGTTATCACAGCATTAGCTGCGGAATCTGATGTCTTTGTTTTGCCATTGCCATGACGACTCTAGACATCAGAAATCAATTGGCCGGCACGGCGACCAAATCTAGTTGCCGGAGCATTCTTTGCTGGGGCTCCGCCGGATCCGGAAAGTCATCGCTGGCCGTAAACCTCAGCTTTGAGCTCACTCACAATGGTTGGCGAGTTTGTTTGATAGACGCAGACACTTATCATCCTTCTCTGGCAGCGCTGCTTGGGATAACCCAATCGAATGGCGGATTGGCTTCTTGTTTGAGGTTAGTTAGGCAAGGCAGATTTGACGAGGCTGAGAGGGTTCGACTGGTGAAGGAAGTTAGCTTTTCCCAGAACGCGATTTCAGTAATAGCTGGAATACCCTCGCAAACACGATGGTCCGAAGTTGATCCGCAGGCACTGGCAGGTTTAGCCCAGAGTCTTTCTGAGCATTTTGATTTTCTTATCTGGGATGTTGCGAGTTATAACCAGCCGGGTTTGATTTGCACCGAATCTGGCAAGGATAGAAATCAGGCAACTTCCTACTTGCTGCAGGAATCCGATCTAGTTCTGGCGACTTTTCTTGCCGACGCTGCTGGTTTGAATCGGTTTTTGTTTGACCTTCGGGAGGTAGGCAGGCAGGTTTGGCCAGTCGCCAATCGTCTCCGCAGCTCAGCCCTAGGTCGAAATCCACAGGGTCAACTCAGAAGCATCCTGAGTAAAACCTCAAACGTTTCCCTTTTTGGCGAGATAAGCGAGGACGAGGGTTTTGACATCATGCTCCGCACCACCAGGCCGTTACTCTTGCAAGGTCGCTCGTCCAAGGCGCTGCTCGAGATAAGGAAATTGGCTCAAGAAATAACCATGGCGCTTAGCGAGTAAACTCACCCGAGTGGAGGAAACTACGCAGCTAAGCCAGCAATGGATCAGAACCCTGATGGCCGATTGGCAGTTGATAGCGGATGCCGCTTTTTCTGACCTTGTTCTCTGGGTTCCCAAACGCACCAAACTTCACGTTTATGCCCATGCCCGCCCGTCCACCGCTGCCACGCTGTTTTATCGAGACATCACCGGCAGCATTGCTCGGACCGACTGGCTTAGTGTAATAAATCAGGCTTGGGAAACTGGTAAGTCAGTGGTAGCACCAACACTTTCCGAATTTAGCGGTAACGCAACTAGAATCTCTGCTTTTCCTGTTTTTGCTCCCAATCAGGATGCTGGCTCACCGCCAATTGCCATAATTACTCGGCATACCAATCTGGGTGAGTCCAGGTATCCGAACAAGCTCCAGCTCAACTTTGTCGCCACTGCCGAGCAGTTGCTTGACATGGTTAGCCGAGGTGAGTTTCCAATTCGCGAGGCAGGAACCGGACCTCGACGCGGTGCTCCACGTGTTACTGACGGTCTGATCCGGCTGGACAAGTCTGGTCGGGTTCTCTTTGCTTCACCCAATGCTCTATCAATGTTCAATCGTGCAGGGATGGATGGAGAGCTAGAAGGGAGACTCCTAGCGGAGGTTGTAAATTCCATCTCAGAGCGCCAATCAACTGTCGATGAGGGTCTGCCACTGGTGCTAACTGGTAAGGGTGCTTGGCGCACTGACATCGAGTTTCCAGAAATCACAATTGCTGCCAGATCAATTCCGGTGACAGATCAGAATGAGCGAGTGGGGGCCGCGGTCCTTTGCCGCGACGTTACCGAACTCAGAGTTCGCGAGCGAGAGCTTCTCACAAAAGATTTAACAATCAGGGAAATTCATCACAGAGTGAAGAATAATCTGCAGACAGTAGCCTCCCTGCTGCGAATTCAGGCTCGGCAGAGTAACACTGAAGAAGTTAAGGAAACTCTCGCCCAGGCGATGCGAAGAGTGAGCGCTATTGCAGTTGTGCACGATGTCCTCTCAGAGGGAATTGACCAAGAGGTTTCCTTTGACCATGTATTCAACCGGATACTTTTGTTGGTACCTGAAATTGCGACGGGTTATCACACGACAGTCAAGACCACGTTGGTGGGCAGTTTTGGTGACCTCTCAACCGAAAAAGCAACAGCACTGGCACTGGTGCTAACAGAGCTGGTAGCCAATGCCGTTGAGCACGGATTAGCAGACAAATCGGGAGAGGTGTTGGTCAGTGCAGAGCGCAGCGCAAGGAGCCTCAAGATTGATGTTGTTGACGATGGCGTCGGATTACCAGAGGGAAAAGTTGGTACGGGTTTGGGAACTCAAATTGTCCGAACCCTTATTGAGTCAGAGCTGAGGGGAAAAATTAGTTGGACGACGCCGATCCGTGGGGGAACCAAGGTTTCCTTGGACTTGCCTCTTTAGCTCGCGCGACGCGCCCGCGCGTAACGGCGCTTCAGGGATCGACGCTCGTCTTCGCTCAGGCCACCCCAAACACCAGTGTCCTGGTTTTCTCGGATTGCGTACTCAAGACATTGGGCAGAAACGGTGCACTGGCGGCAGATCGACTTGGCCTTCTCAATTTGCTCCAGGGCAGGTCCAGTATTTCCAACTGGGAAAAATAGCTCCGGATCTTCATTGAGGCAACGGGCCTGGTTTAGCCAACGCATATCCATATTTTCTGTTATTCCTAAGGTCGATTACGTCTTTGTTTGCAGGTAGAGTCCTACTGACGCCAAAATGTTTTCACACGGAGACAAAGAAATCAATACCCAATTCAACCGCGTACCTAAGCGTTTGCTGATAGCGATAATTGTCGTTTTCTTGGAAAGTGCTCTAATTTGGGGCTTGACTTTTTGGTCACTTTTTGCTGTGTTTTCTGGCGATTTTCTAAATATTGCCAGCGCTTTATTTTTGAGTGGAATTTTGTTTGCTATGGCGCTTTGGACCACCAACATTGCACTCGGTTTATTTCGACTCCAAAAATGGTCTCATACAGCTGGACTTGTTTTGCAGCTAATCTTCGCTGCTGTTGCAACGGCGAGCTTTTCGGGACAATTTGCCCAGCCATTGGTTGGCGCGGTATTGCTATTGCTATCTTCGAGTTGCTTTGTAGCGCTGTTCGGTGGTGGTATTCGCGATCTTTTCCACAGGGCTAGCTAGCAATAAGGCGCAGCAAATTTGGGATGTGGCCCGTCGCCTTCACGTTGTACATTGCTTCCTTAATCCGACCGCCTGACTCGATGACTATGGTCGAGCGCAGCACACCTCGATATGTTCTTCCGAAAATGTTCTTTACCCCAAAAGCTCCGTATGCCTGATGCGCCTT
This sequence comes from uncultured Aquiluna sp., assembly GCA_964614615.1. Taxonomy (GTDB): domain Bacteria; phylum Actinomycetota; class Actinomycetes; order Actinomycetales; family Microbacteriaceae; genus Aquiluna. Next base: position 11,299 of record CAZTLT010000024.1, read on the forward strand.
CATTTCTGGGTCCGACAGGAGTGTAAAAGTGAGTTCGTGGCTTTCCTCGAAGCTCTTGAGTCTCTTGACAGAATCAGGTGAGACTCCGACCACCTGGTAGCCGTGCTTAGCAAATTCTGACAGGTGATCTTGAAAATCAGCGGCTTCTTTGGTGCAACCGGGAGTGCCAGCAGAAGGGAAGAAGTAAAGAATTGTGTTTTGTTTGAACAGAACCTCCGGAGTCACGCTTTGGCCATTTTGATTTTCCAGAGCGAAGGCAGGCGCCAGTTCACCTGGGACCAGGGGCTTGTACTCCTGCGACATTTGGACTCCTCCCGCGCTCTCCAGACTATTCGCCGCACATTAACATGTCCTGAATTTTCGCCCAAAGCGTGCTGGGTTCAGTGACGGCCACCTAGCCTTTGCAGTGCTAGGCTTTGTCCCTGTTGCGCCTCTAGCTCAATTGGCAGAGCAGCTGACTCTTAATCA
>CAZTLT010000025.1:0-11676 GCA_964614615.1 uncultured Aquiluna sp.
GCAGCAGGTTCAGCTGAAGATGGTTGTGATCGACTACATCCAGCTGATGACGAGTGGTAAGAAGGTCGAGTCCAGGCAGCAAGAGGTGAGCGAGTTCTCCCGTGCACTGAAGCTGCTATCAAAAGAGCTCGGCGTCCCGGTTGTTGCACTGTCGCAGCTAAATCGACAGGCGGAACAGACCAAGGACAAAAGGCCGGAGCTTTCGCAGCTCCGTGAGTCCGGATCGCTGGAGCAGGATGCCGACGTTGTCATCCTGCTCCATCGCGAAGGACTCTTTGAAAAAGATCACCCAAGAGCAGGCGAAGCAGATCTAATCCTTGCCAAGCAGAGAAATGGACCAACCGGCACCGTCACGGTTGCCTTCCAAGGCCAGTACTCGCGCTTTGTAAATATGCCAAGCTAGCTTCGTGCGAATCTCCCATTTCCCTAGAGCAATCTTCGCGTTCGCTGGTGGCCTCTTCATTACATTTAGTCAATCTCACGCTGCGGTAATCGGACTCAGCGTCTTCATAGCATTTACCTTTCTTACCGCAGTTAGCACTCTGATTATTGAGCGGAGAAAAAACCAAAAGCAGCTGCTTCCGCTTTCGGTAGTGAACTTAATTGGCAGTCTTTTGGCCCTGGTTGCCTTTATTCAATCCGGCGGCTTTGGAACTGACTGGTATGCGTCTGCACAGTCAGGAGAAACTTTTTCACCAGCCAGCTCACAGCTGGGACTATTTCTAACCATTGTTGCTGGCTGGGCGATTGTGGTTGGGGCCATTGAGATTTACCTAGCAAGCAAAGAAGGCTTTAGTGAGCGAAGTGGCAGAGACTTTTTGATCAGCGCATTCTTCTCGCTCGCACTGGGCTCACTGTTTTTACTAGTCGCGCCGGATGTTGTCTCGAGCGTTGGCTTCTTTGGTGCTTATTTGATTCTGCTAGGTGTTCACTGGGGGATTGCCGCTTTCGGCGAAGGAAAGAAGTTAGGCTAGGCCAATGCGTCGTTTTGCGAATCTCAAGAGCTATCTAATTTTTTCTTTTGCAGCGGCAATCTTCACCGGCGTAATCGTGGCTTTCGGAACTCGCAAACTAGAACACGCAATCATCGGTGGGCTGGTTGCCTTTATCGCTTCGATTGTTTTTGTTGCAACGCTTGATCTGAGCTTCAAGCCCGACGAGCAAGACCCAAATAAACCAAGACTGCGCTAAATCTCTTTGGCCAGCTTTGCTGCGATTCCCAAGTAGTCCTGCGGCTTTAGTCGCATCAATCTGTCCTTGGCTTCTTGCGAAATATCCAGATTGTTTATAAAGCCAAGCATCTCTTCTTGCCCCACTCGCTTGCCGCGAGTCAGTTCCTTAAGCTGAGCATAAGGATCTTCAATCTTGGAGTTGCCCTTCGCCACCTCAGCTCTGATTACTGTCTGAATGGCTTCCGCTAATACTTCCCAGTTATCCAAAAGGTCTGTCAGCAAGGCGGAGTGAGCGACGGCTAACTCCTTTAGGCCAGCGCGCAAGTTTTCAATTGCTAGTAGCGAGTGACCAACTCCTACTCCGATGTTGCGCTGAGCTGATGAGTCGGTTAGATCTCTTTGCAATCTAGAGGTTGTCAGTGTGCTTGCAAGAGAATCCAAAATTGCGGATGAGAGCTCTAAGTTTGACTCGGCATTTTCAAATCGAATCGGATTGATTTTGTGTGGCATGGTTGAAGAACCAGTTGAACCGGCCGGTGGAATTTGCTTGAAGTAACCAAGTGAAATATAGGTCCAGATGTCGGTTGCTAGGTTGTGAGCAATCCGATTGAAGTGCGAAACTTTTTGGAAAAGCTCGGATTGCCAGTCGTGCGACTCAATCTGAGTAGTAAATGGGTTTAGCTCAATGCCCAAGCTCTCCAGGAACAGCGCTGATTGTTTTTGCCAATCAACACTTTCGTCAACTGCAACGTGAGCGGCGTATGTTCCAGTGGCGCCAGAGAACTTACCCAGCAGCGGCTGGGCATCAATTCGACTCAGCTGTCGATCAAATCTGTGAACAAAGACAGCCAGCTCTTTACCCAGAGTCGTCGGTGTCGCGGGCTGGCCATGGGTTCTTGAGAGCATGGCAACATCGGCATGTTCTCTAGCGAGTGCTCGCAGCTGATCAGTCAGCGCCTTAGCTGCTGGCAGCCAGACGTTTTCAAAGCCATCGCGAATATTGATGGCATAGCTGAGGTTGTTTACGTCTTCGGAGGTGAGGGCGAAGTGAACCAGTTCATTTAGATCGCCTCTGCCGATGTGAGAGAGCTTTTCTCGAATCAGGTATTCAACAGCTTTCACGTCGTGCCTGGTTTTCTTCTCAAGTTCCTGCAACTTGCTGATTGTTGAATCATCAAACTGCTCGTGGAGTTTGTGAAGATTTTGTTTTTCGCTATCGGTCAGCGGGCGGCTGATTTTGAGTAAATCTTTATCGGTGAGCCAAATTAGCCACTCAATTTCAATTCTGATTCTTGCTCGGTTGAGAGCGGACTCTGAAAAGTAGTCTGCGAGCGGGGCAACGGCTGCGCGATAGCGACCATCGAGTGGGCTTAGCGGTTGCGGTGAAAGATTGCTCACGCGCCCATTTTGCCCCATAGACCTCTCATTCACTGGACTTGACTAGCCAGATAGAAAAAGAACTACTTGATCTTGAGGATTCTTAGAACAAATCGGGTGACGAAGCTGGCTAATGCCATCACCACGGCTGCCAAAATGGCCCAGCCTAGGCTCGCGATTGTTAGACCCTCTTCGGTGAATCCGTCAATTGAGATCACATCAACGCCAATTTGCCTTGATAGCCATGAAACCAGCAGCAGCATCGCGCCGTTGATTACGAAAGCAATCAGACCGAAGGTGATGATGTAAAGCGGAGCAGCCAAAACCTTGATGACCGGAGCAACCACCGCATTGACAATCCCAAACAGTCCACCGAGCAGCAAGAAGGTTGCGATGGTTTCCCACAGTCCGTCGCCGCCGTAGGGGACAACTTTTACCTGCGGAATCAGCCAGGTTGCCACAAAAAGCCCGACAGCATTGACCAGTGAGGTCACTAAAAATCTCAACATAAATCCAATTCTCTCAGTGCCTCGGTAGATTAGCCCTGATGAATCCCAAAACCCCAGAACCAATGCTGCAGCTTCTCTCACCAGAGGGCGTCTATGGCGTTGACAAGGAGTTTGCCCGCTACGGGGCAATTATCGATTCTCTTTCTGAGCTTCAGCTCAAAACCCTCTACCGAGATATGGCACGAATCAGAAGATTCGATCAAGAAGCCATCGCCCTGCAGCGACAGGGTCAGCTTGGGTTATGGGTTCCTGCTATTGGTCAAGAGGCTGCTCAGATTGGTTCTGGTTATGCCGTTGGCAAGAACGACCACATCTTCCCCAGCTATCGCGAGCACGGAGTAGCAATTACTCATGGCGTTGAGCTGATGTCAATTCTGAAAATGATGCGCGGAGTTAACCACGGAGGGTGGAACCCAGAAGAAACCAGATTCCACTTATATGCAATTGTTTTAGGAACCCAGGTTTTGCATGCGGTTGGCTATGCGATGGGTGTGAAGCTGGATGGCAAGGTTGGAACTGGAAATCCAGCGGAAGACTTAGCCGTGATCTCCTACTTTGGCGATGGCGCAACTGCCGAGGGTGATGTTTCAGAGGCGCTGCTATTTGCAGCCGTCAACGAAGCCCCAATCATGTTCTTTATTCAAAACAACCAGTGGGCAATTTCAGCCAACATTGATAGCCAGACCAAGGTTCCTCTGTATAGAAGAGGTGAGGGCTTTGGAGTTCCGGGCATGCGGATTGATGGCAACGATGTGCTGGCCTGCTATGCGGCAACCAAATATCACATGGATGAAATCCGCGAAGGGGCAGGACCGTTCCTGCTGGAAGCGCTCACCTATCGCATTGGTGCCCACACAACCTCTGATGATCCAACTAAATATCGCGATGAGGCAGAGGTGGATCAGTGGCGAGCAAAAGATCCAATCAAGCGATTTGAAATCTTCCTTCGCAAACAGGGGATCGGTAATGATTTCTTCGACGAGGTTGCCAACGCCGGCGATCAGCTGGCTGCTGAAATTAGAGAGCAAACTTTTGCTCTCACCAAGCCGCCACTAGAAAACATCTTTGACTTCGTTTACTCCGATCCCCACCCAGAAATTGAAAAGCAAAAAGCTTGGCTGAAAGCCTACGAAGAGCAAATGGGGTCGCATGAGTAACTATCGCGAACTTGCAATTGCTAAGGCAATCAACCTGGGTCTTCAAAGAGCAATGCAGAAAGACAACAAAGTTTTGATGTTTGGTGAAGACGTTGCTGAGCTGGGTGGAGTATTTAGGGTTACCGAGGGGCTGCTGGATGAGTTTGGTCCCAATCGAATCTTCAACACTCCAATTGCGGAATCAGGAATTGTCGGAACCGCAATTGGTCTTGCAATGCGCGGATACAAACCAGTTACCGAGATCCAGTTCGATGGATTTATCTATCCGGCCTTTGATCAAATCATTACCCAGCTGGCAAAACTAACTTCTCGATCGGAAGGCTATCTTTCGATGCCGGTAGTAATCAGAATTCCCTACGGTGGTGGTATTGGGGCAGTCGAGCACCACTCAGAAAGCCCAGAGGCATACTTTGCTCACACCGCAGGACTTCGCGTAATCACTCCATCAAATCCAAACGATGCCTACTGGATGATTCAGCAAGCAATTGAATCTAAAGACCCAGTTATCTTTTTAGAACCAAAGCGCAGATACTGGCAGAAGGGCCCAGTAAACCTAGACACCCCACCAATGCCGATGCATTCCGCCAGGCTACTGCGCGAGGGAAGCGACGTCACGCTCTTGGCATACGGACCGATGGTCTCCACTGCTTTGCAAGCTGCCGAAATTGGATCTGAAGAGGGATTCAGCATTGAGGTTATTGATGTTCGATCGCTATCCCCGATTGACTATCCAACCTTGGTTGCTTCCGCACAAAAAACCGGCCGGGTTGTGATTGCTCATGAAGCCCCCACCAATGTCAGCATTTCCAGTGAAATAGCAGCTCGGATTGCCGAACATGCCTTTTATTCATTGGAAGCACCAGTTCTCAGGGTGGGCGGTTTTGACACCCCCTACCCACCAGCCAAGCTGGAAGAGGAATACCTGCCAGATGCCGATCGCATCCTGGAAGCGGTCGATCGAGTAATGGCTTACTAGGGTAAATCCATGACAATCGCTAAGTTCCCACTGCCAGATGTCGGAGAAGGTCTGACCGAGGCAGAGATTGTTTCCTGGAAGGTCGCGCCGGGCGACCGAGTTTCTGTTAATCAAACCATCTGCGAGATTGAAACGGCCAAGAGCGTGGTGGAGCTTCCTTGCCCTTTCGAGGGTGAAGTTTCTGAGCTACTTGTAAACGAAGGCGACACCGTCGAGGTTGGAACACCAATCATTGCTGTCAATGTTGCCGGCAGCGCACCACAGCTTGTCAAAGAAGAAGACACCGGAGCCGAATACAAACTTCCAACCTTGGTTGGTTATGGCGATACCGGTGATGCTAAGTCAAGAAGAAGAGCAGTCAAAGCCGCACCAATCTCAACCGCCATTCCAGTTTCAATGGTGAGAGCTGCTGTTGCTGCTGATTCCGCGATGGCCAAGCCACCGATTAGAAAACTTGCTAAGGAACTCGGAGTTGAACTCTCTAATGTAGCTGGCACTGGCTTACACGGTGAGATCACGCGTGAGGATGTGATTGGTGCTGCATCGCAAGCGTCTGTGTTTAAAAACCTAACTACCCCCGCTCAACCAACTGAGCGCGAGGAAAGAATTCCGGTAAAGGGAGTTCGTAAAGCAATTGCAACGGCAATGGTGAAGAGTGCATTTGCCGCTCCTCACGTCAGCATCTTTGTTGATGTTGATGCAACCAGAACAATGGAGTATGTAAAGCGACTTAAGAATTCAGTTGATTTTGCTGGCATAAAAGTCACCCCACTTTTGATTATGGCTAAAGCAATCATCTGGGCGGTTAGAAGAAACCGGATGGTGAATTCAACTTGGACCGACAGTGAAATCATCATTCACAACTTTGTAAACCTCGGCATTGCTGCCGCTACACCACGCGGACTGATTGTTCCCAACATCAAGGATGCAGATCAGATGAACTTGCTGGAACTTGCTCAAGCAATCGAACAGCTAGCAGCAACTGCAAGAGACGGCAAGACAACGCCGGAAGATATGTCAAGCGGAACCATCACAATTACCAACATCGGTGTCTTCGGTGTTGACACCGGCACTCCAATTTTGAATCCGGGCGAAGTCTCGATCGTGGCGCTGGGATCAATTCGAAAGAAGCCCTGGGTCGTGGATGATGAGATTGTGGTCAGACACGTCACCACCATTGGCGCAACCTTTGACCACCGCGTGGTGGATGGGGATGTGGCATCTAGGTTTGTCCAGGATGTCGCCTCCGTGATTGAAGAGCCAGCCCTGCTGCTGGATTAGTTATTGGCAATCATTTTCAATAAGCCATAGACTATTTCTATGCGCTCATGGATCAAGACAATTGGTGCGGCACTGGTGGTCGCCTTTATGGCAGCCGGTCTCTACACCCTTTACATCAACTGGACTACTAGCGGTAACCCGCTGAACCCAACCCCCACCCTGACCCGCGAGGGCGAGATGGGAAAGATCAAGGTTGTCACATCAACCAATGTTTGGGCGTCGGTGGTTGAGATTGTTGGCGGTGAATGGGTGGAGGTAACAGCCATCATCGAAGATCCACTGCAAGACCCACACTCCTATGAGGCAAGTGCACGAGACCAGCTGGCTGTTTCAGAAGCTGATTTAGTTATCGCCAACGGCGGCGGCTATGACGACTTTTTGGTGCAGCTGGTTGATGCGAGTGAAACCAAACCAATTCTTTTGAAACTGGTGGAGGGAGAGCACCTTCACTTCGGTGAAACTCACGCTGGCGCCGAACTCACTACCCCCGAGCACCACTCACACGACAACGAACACATTTGGTATGAGTTAGAAATGGTCGCATCAGCAGCCACGATGATTCAAGAATCGATTGTGGAGCTAAGACCCGAGAGCGCAGCTGCCCTTACTGAAAAACTTAACTTTTTCAACACCGAGCTTGACAATTTAGAAATTCGAATTGAAGCAATTCGAGAAAGATTGCAGGGAACTGGCTTTCTAGCAACTGAAGGTGTTGGCAATTTATTGCTAGAAGATGCGGGATTCACCAACCTCACACCCGAAGCACTCGCCGATGCAATTGAAGAGGAAACTGAAGTTCCCGCTTCAGCCCTGAAGCGCGCGCAAAACCTAATTCGAAACGGGTTGGTTTCTGTACTCGTCGTCAATGAGCAAACCTCAGATCCAGTGAGCCAACAGCTTGAGCAATTGGCAAATAGCGAAGGCGTAGTTGTTTTGAAGCTCAGCGAACTCATTGTCGATCCGAATCAGGACTACTTGGACTGGATGGCAGGCATTCTGGATCAGATTCAAGAGGCTGTTTATTAGTGTCACTGCTACATATCCAAAACGCTTCGCTCGCCTTTGGTGAGCGGACGCTTTGGTCTGACCTCTCGCTCAGCATTGAAAGTGGCGAGTTCATTGCACTGATTGGGGCGAACGGTTCGGGCAAGTCGATGCTGCTCAAGACCATCATCGGCTCGCAGTCGCTATCTAGCGGCAGCATCACTCTGTTTGGCGATAAACCAGGTAAGCACAACAATGCCATTGGCTATGTTCCTCAGCACCGAGCAAGTGATCAGGGGCTACCGCTATTAGTTAAAGATGCTGTCCGGTTTGGTTTAGATGGCCATCGGTTTGGTTTTGCTTTTGAGAAAAACGCAGATGACTTAGTGGCAGCGGCGCTCGCCGAGGTCGATGCTTCGCACCTTGCCAACAAGAGAGTCGGCTCTTTATCCGGTGGCGAAATGCAGCGGGTGAGAGTGGCGCAAGCCATAATTTCCAAGCCCAAGCTGCTGCTAGCAGACGAACCCCTTAGCGCACTCGATCTAAACCACCAGCAGAGAATTAGTGAACTGATCAATGAGCAGCGAAAGCGTCTTGATTCCGCGGTGATATTTGTGGCACACGATCTAAACCCCATCATCGAATACGTTGACCGGGTTATTTATTTGGCGCAGGGTAAGCACTCAATCGGCACCACCGATGAGGTTATGCGCAGTGAGGTTCTCTCCAAGCTCTACGGCACGGAAATTGATGTGGTGAGAAACCAAGGACGAATTGTTGTGCTCGGTGCTCACGATCATCAGCATCACGATGAGGAGCACTGGGCATGATTGACTTCTCCGACATCATCAACTTTTCTGATTACGATCAACTAATTCCACTGGTTTTCAATTCGATTCTTGCCGGGGCTTTGCTCGCAGTTATCGGTGGACTGGTTGGTGTCTTCGTGATGCATCGCGAACTTTCTTTTGCCGTGCATGGAATCTCAGAACTGTCTTTTGCCGGGGCGGCAGTGTTTTTGCTGATTGGCCTGGACGTAGTGTTTGGCTCTGTCTTTGGATCATTCATGGCAGCGCTAATCATTGCTCTGCTTGGCGACAAGGCGAGAGAAAGAAATTCAATCGTTGGTGTTTTGATGCCGTTTGGTTTGGGAATCGGAATCTTGGCGCTTGCGCTCTATCCGGGAAGAGCTGCCAACAAGTTTGGATTACTAACCGGCCAGATTGTTGCGGTTGATGACCCCAAGCTAGGAGCAATGGCAGTCATTGCGCTCATTGTAATAACGACACTACTGATCATCTGGCGACCTTTGAGTTTTGCTTCGCTCGATCAAGAGGTTGCGGTGGCCAGAGGCGTGAAGACCAGATTGCTGGGAGTCGTCTTCATACTTCTGTTGGGACTAGCGGTTGCGGCAGCTGTGCAGATCGTTGGAGCACTGTTAGTGCTTGCGCTTTTGGTTACGCCAGCTGCCGCTGCGCTGAGGCTGTCCTCATCGCAGATTGTCGTTCCAATCTTGAGCGTCAGTTTTGCTTTGATTGCGATGGTTGGCGGAACTTTATTAGCACTGGGTGGAACACTTCCCATTAGCCCCTATGTCACAACCATCTCGTTCCTGATCTATCTGATTGCTAGAGCAGTTGCTTGGGTGCGGGTGAGAACATGACCCAGAAGAGAAACACCTGGCAGAAAACAGCCGTCATTGATCAACTGAACAAAACCGAAGAGTTTCTCTCTGCTCAGCAGCTGCATCAGAAGATTGAAAAGACTGGTAAAAAACTGGGTTTGACAACGGTCTATCGCGCTCTGACCGAGCTGGTGGAGCAGGGAGTGGCGGACAGCCTGCTGGCGGAGGGCGAGGCGCGCTACCGTATCTGTCAACCAGAGCATCACCATCACCTGACCTGTTTGAGTTGCGGTAAGGCGGTTGAGTTTGAGCTAACTGGCTTCGAAGAGCAGATCGAGAAAATGGCTCAAAAACACGGGTTTTCTGGGGTCTCCCACCAGGTCGAACTAACCGGAATCTGCGCTCGCTGCCGCTAACTGGGACTTGCCCCAGGAGCCAGCTTTCGCCTAAACTTGGGGGGTTGTCGGGGCCCAGCCCCCAAACAATCCCAAATTTCATGCAGTTGGGTAAACGCGCCCAAGGAGGAAAAATGGCAGCTTACTGCCAGGTGACGCAGACTGGACCGCAGTTCGGTCACAAGGTTTCGCACGCCCAGAACAAGACCAAGCGTCGTTTCAACCCAAACGTTCAGTCAAAGACCTACTTTGTTCCATCACTTGGACGCAAGGTGACTTTGACCGTTTCCCCACGCGGCATGAAGGTTATTGATTCCCGCGGAATTGATTCCGTGATTGCTGAGCTAGTTGCTCGCGGCGAGAAGATCTAGGAAGAGCAATGGCAAAAGACAAGGACATTCGTCCAATCATCAAGATGAAGTCAACCGCTGGCACCGGTTACACCTACGTAACCAAGAAGAACCGCCGCAACGACCCAGATCGAATCACTTTGAAGAAGTATGACCCAGTAGTGCGCAAGCACGTTGAATTCCGCGAGGAGCGCTAAATGGCAAAGAAAAGCAAGATTGCTCGCAACGAGCAGCGCAAGGTTGTGGTTGAGCGCTACGCAGAAAAGCGTGCTCAGCTAAAGAAGACCCTGGTTGACCCAAACGCAACCGCGGAGGCTCGTGAAGAGGCTCGCCTGGGACTTCAGAAGCTTCCTCGCAACGCAAGCCCAACTCGTGTTCGCTCACGCGATCTAGTTGATGGCCGTCCACGCGGAGTTCTCTCCAAGTTCGGAGTTAGCCGTGTTCGCTTCCGCGAGATGGCACACAAGGGAGAACTACCTGGTGTTACCAAGTCTTCTTGGTAAGAAAGTTTCAAGACAGCCCGCCTGAAAAGGCGGGTTTTCTTTTTATCGGCTGGCTCTGAGCAGGCGCGGACCAAAGATTGCTACTGCCGCCAGCGAAAGAATGCCAGCTGCGAAAAACACTTCTCGCACTCCAAAGACACCAATCAAGATTCCGCCAAGACCTAGCGATGCGGCATTAGCGGCCGTGATGCTTCCCTGCACCGCGGCCATAATTCGCCCACGAGTTTCTTCCTTAGCCAGGCGCTGCACTTGGCCAATAGCGAAGATGTTTACTCCCGCGTTTCCTAAACCAGCAAGGAGGTAGAGCGCACCAGCCACCCAGTAGTTGGGAGCAAAGGAAAGTGCTGTCAGTGACAACACCATAGTTAGAAGAGACGCAATCAGTCCCCAGCTGTGTTTGTCTTGGGGAATCGGAACTGCTTGAAGAACCAGTGCTCCGATCAGTGCACCTCCGGCAAAGAGCGCTCCGATAATTCCATAAACCAAGGTGCTGGCACCTAGCTCATCAACTACCAGGAATACTTCGCCGACGCTCACTACTCCCAAAGCCAAAATCACCACCATCAGTAGCAGCACGATGCTCTGCAGCAGTGGATTACTAAAGAGGAACCTGAAGCCATCCATTGCCCTTGGTTTTTCACCATCTAGGTGTGGAACTGGTTTTCTGTTTAGCCCCACCAGCAAGAAAACCATCGAGAGAATAAAGAAGGAAGCGGAGTCAATAACAAATGGCCAGAAATAACCAGTAGCACTCACAAGAATTCCACCCACGGCAGGCCCCGCTAGGTTTCCAATCGAAACATAGGTTTGCTGAATACCGGTAACCCGCACCAGATCTTCAGATCTAGTGACTAAACCGATGGTGGCTGAAAATGATGCACCCACCATGGAGCCAAAGGTGGCAATGGTAAAGAGCGCTACCGGTGCCCACCAAGCCTCGGTAATAAAGGCCAGGCTCAGTGCACTGAGCGACATTGCCAGCAGCGCCAGTGGAACCACCACACGAGAGGGGTAGCGATCAGCAATCTGACCGGAAATTGGTGCCATCAGTATGTTTGGAAGCAGCATGGCTAGCAGCAAAACCGAGACTCCCACTGGACCAACCGAATCCTTATCGCGCAGGATTACCGCAAAGGTCGACATCGAACTTCCCAGGTAGCTAAGGCCACCTGCGATCGAAAGAATTTGAATTTTGCCCCACGGGGTTACCTTCACCGGGGCACTCTGGTCAGTCACTTGACCACTCTAGGGGTTTAGTTTTCGGGCCACTTTTTGGTCAAAAGGGTGTCGAATGGACAAAAACCGCGTATTTATGCGGTTTTCTATCCAACACGCCGAGAGATGCCTG
>CAZTLT010000026.1:0-959 GCA_964614615.1 uncultured Aquiluna sp.
CTTGGCAAGGTGATGCGCTACCAACTGCGCTACATCCGCACTGCTCTTTCGAACAGGTGAAATTATGCCACAAATCCCACCGAATAAAGAAGAAGGGGGTGAACAACTCACCCCCTTCCGCCTCACAGACGCCTAAGCCCGCTCGTCCTGGCCGAAGCTGTAGGCAGCCTCTCCGTGGACCACAAGGTCAACGCCGGCAATTTCGTCCTCGCTCTTGACTCTAAAGCCCATTGTCTTATCAATTGCAAGACCAATCAGCAGTGCAGCCACGAACGAATAGATCAGCACACCAAAGGCAGCGATGGTTTGAACTAAAAGCTGTCCGAGGTCGCCACCTGTGAACAAACCAGTGTCGACTGCGAAGAATCCGAGGTACAAGGTTCCAATCAGGCCAGCGACCAAGTGAATACCAACTACGTCCAATGAATCGTCGTAACCGAGCTTGAATTTGAGTTCGACAGCCAAGGCCGAAACAACACCGGCAATCACGCCTAGCACCAGAGCCCAGAAGGGAGTCACGTTGGCACAAGCTGGTGTAATGGCAACCAAACCTGCGATTGCTCCGGATGCTGCTCCGATGGAAGTTGCCTTCCCTTCCTTTATCTTCTCGATCACTAGCCAACCCAGAATCGATGCAGCTGTGGCACCAATTGTGTTAACGGTGATGAGACCAGCATTAGCCATACCGTTGAGGAATTCTGCTCCGACATTGAATCCAAACCAACCAAACCAAAGCAAAGCTGCGCCCAGCAAAACAAGAGGAACATTGTGCGGCTGCATGATGCCCTTTGCGAAGCCGAATCGCTTGCCAAGCACAATTGCCAGTGCTAGTGCTGCAGCGCCAGCGTTGATGTGGACAGCTGTTCCACCGGCGTAATCAATCACTGATGGGGCGCCTAGCCAACTGCCTAACTCCATAATCCATCCGCCACCCCAGACCCAAGATGCAACTGGGAAGT
>CAZTLT010000026.1:969-11440 GCA_964614615.1 uncultured Aquiluna sp.
CGCCCAAACACCTGCAAAAACTAACCAGGGCCCAAATTTGGCGCGGTCGGCAATTGAGCCGGAGATCAGAGCTACGGTAATGATTGCAAAGGTCGAGCCAAATGCAGCACCAATTAATTCGTCATTGCCTAAGCCCTCGAGCGCAAAGACAGCGAATGGGTTCCCCGAGAAATCAGTTGGCGACGAAACCGTTGACATGCTAAAGCCATAGAGAATCCAAAGCACCCCGATCAAAGCGAGTGAGCCAAAGCTCATCATCATCATGCTGACTACGCTCTTTGCCTTGACTAAACCACCGTAAAAGAAAGCAAGTCCCGGTGTCATAAGAAGCACAAAGGCAGTTGCCACAACCGCCCAAGTGAGTGATCCAGTGTCCAACATAATTCCCCTTCCAGGGTCGAGTGACCAATGGTTGAGATTCTCTAAATGCGATGTTTCAGATAGATGCAAACTTTGTTAAATCCTTGTTACAACACTCAATGACTTAGGTATCCTTGGAGACGTGAAAAGTGATCGCTCTGCAGCACTCGTTTTGCTCGGGGCGGCAATCCTGGGGCTATTTCTGGCCAATAGTCCAGTTGGCTATGGGTTTCTTGACCTCAAGAACACTTACTTCGGATTTGAGTCGCTCAACTTAGTTCTCTCACTTGAGCATTGGGTTTCAGACCTACTTTTAGCAGTCTTCTTTTTGGTTGCTGGTCTAGAGCTCAAGTACGAGTTGAGTAGGGGTGTTCTTTCCCGCCTATCGACCGCCTTAGTGCCTGTAGTAGCTGGAATCGGCGGAATCCTGCTCCCAGCATTGATCTATACAGTCTTCAACTGGGGAACTGATTACATGATCGGCTGGCCCATTCCTACAGCTACCGACATTGCGTTTGCCCTGGGGGTTCTGGCCATTTTTGGCCGCGGTCTTCCCAAGGCGGCGAGAGTGTTTCTCCTTGCCCTAGCCATATTCGACGACCTTGTTGCAATCAGCATTATCGCTATTTTTTACACTGACGAGCTGGCCATTGAATGGCTGGTTGCAGCCGCCTTAATATTGGCGGCACATGCTTTAGCTGAACGGGTGCCAAAGCTTCCGATTATTCCAATTCGGTTCGTTAGCTTCTTATTAATTTGGTACGCGGTTTACCAGTCCGGCGTTCACCCCACCATCGCGGGTGTGGCGCTAGGTTTAATCATTCCCGCAAGTAAGTGCCATGAGGTCCTTGGCAAAATACAGCCCTGGACCAATACCGTCGCATTGCCTCTGTTCGCCTTTTTTGCTGTTGCAATTGTGCTCCCAACCTTTGAGCAAGAAATCTCGACGGTCTTCACCGGAATTGCAGTTGCCTTGCCCGTTGGAAAAATCGTTGGCATAACAGTTTTTGCAGTTCTAGCCAATCTTCTAGCTGACAGGGCAGCCAGACTCGATTTGCATCCACTCGATTTCGCCGCGATTGCTGGCTTGGCTGGTATTGGGTTCACGGTGTCGCTGCTAATGACTAATTTGGCATTTGAGTCCATGCCAGAGATTAAGGCAGAGGCCACCCTCGCAGTTCTTTTGGGCTCTCTGATTTCCCTAGCCTTTGGTGCCTATCTGTCGCTTGCTCGCGGACGGTACTACCAGAATCTCCGCAAGAATCAGAATCAATAAAGCTCGCAGAGCGCCCCTAGACGCGATACCGCACGAAGGTATTTCTTGCGATATCCACCTGACAGCATTTCCTTACTAAACACCTCGGTGACTGGAACGTCGCCAGAGGTTCGCAGCGGGATTTGTTGCTCGTAGAGCCTGTCAATAAACACAACCAACCGAAGCGCCGCGACTTGATCGTGAAGCGGAAACACATCGGTCATAGCGAGTGAACCTACTCCTGAAATCAGCTGCCTGTACTTGGTCGGGTGGAGTTTCGCCAGGTGAGTAAGTAGGTCCGAAAACTTATCCAGATACCCAGAGTGCTGAATTGAAAGCCAATCCAACAATTGCTTTTCATCAAGATTTTGAGAGTGCGACTCGATGTCGCGATGCCTGAAGTCCTCCCCGTCGACGGAAATGATTAGAAAGCGATCACCAATTCCCGATATCTCACGCTTGAAATCCTCAGCAGCAAACCTGCCTTGTCCAAGGGCATTGGGTGGAGTATTGCTGGTGGCAGCAAACCGGACCTCTAATGCCGTCAGCTCCTTGAGAAAGCGCGACATGATCATGGTGTCACCAGGGTCATCAAGTTCAAATTCATCTATGCAAATCAGCTTGTAGTTCCGGAAACGATTAATGGCCTCGTTGAATCCCAGATAACCAATGATGGAGGTGAACTCCAGAAAGCTTCCGAATGCTTTTTTCCCGGAATACTCATGCCAGATTGCCGCGAGTAAGTGAGTTTTTCCAACACCGAAGCCGCCATCGAGGTAGACCCCCGGAACCGGCTCCGACTTTCCAAATAACTTTGCCCTCACGGGTGTTACAAATTGTTTAGCGGCTGTCAGAGCCTCCTGTTGGGTGGGAAAGCGGTGATCTGGCTGGTAGTTCTCAAATCTGGCTTTAGCGAACTCTGGGGGTGGTTGCAGCTGTGCCATAAGCTCTTCTGCAGAGATCTCTGGGAACTCCTCGCATAGGGAATTCACACCCGCGGGCCGCTGTTCTCTCAAGTTAGATCACCACCAAGTCGATAGTTTAGGCAGATTGGAAGCGCCCAAGGACCATGGAACCAAAGATTAGCGAATACGCCCAGCCGGAAGTATTGGTAACCACTGAGTGGTTAGCGGAAAATTTGAGCAAAGTAGTGATTGTCGAGTCCAATGAAGACATTCTTCTCTACGACACAGGACACATTCCTGGAGCAATAAAGCTTGATTGGCACACCGATCTAAATGACAAGATAAGACGCGATTACCTAAATGGCGAGGGGTTCTCAAAGCTCATGAGCGCCAAGGGAATATCCCGAGAAGACACCATTGTTATTTACGGTGACAAGTCCAACTGGTGGGCAGCTTACGCTTTCTGGGTTTTCAAGCTGTTCGGTCATGAAAATGTTAAGTTGCTAGATGGTGGGCGATTGAAGTGGGTGGCCGAGGGACGCGAATTGACAAAAGAGGTTGCCCCTAGAGCGGCAAGCAGCTACCCAGTGGTTGAACGTCATGACTCAAAGATTCGAGCTTTTCGAGACGATATCGCTAAGCACACACCAAATCCTCTAGTTGACATTCGATCACCACAGGAATACACAGGCGAGCGTCTGCACATGCCCGATTATCCAAATGAGGGCGCAGCCCGCGGCGGCCACATTCCATCCGCCCGCAACGTGCCTTGGGGAAAGTTGGTTCAAGAGGACTCAACATTTAAACCCAGAGCCGAACTAGAGAAACTGCTCTTCCAGGAAACTGGCTTCTCCCCTACTTCCCCTTTCATCACTTATTGCCGAATTGGAGAACGGTCATCGCTGACGTGGTTTGCTCTGAAGTATCTCCTCGGTGTTAAAGACGTTCGTAACTACGACGGTAGTTGGACAGAGTGGGGAAACCTGGTGGGTGTTCCAATTGCAGTTGGCGAAGAACCTGGAGTCTTTGCTTGAAACCTGATCAGCAGATAATTGAAGAATTTGAGCTGACACCCGATGCCCAAAAGCTTGAGCTGCTGCTTGAGTACAGTGAATCGTTGCCAGAACCGCCGGCTCGCTTCGGAGAGAACCCCCACCTAATGGAGCGGGTCGAGGAATGCCAAGCACCTGTCTTTATAGCGGTAGAAGGAAATTCCCAAAAAGTAGACCTCTACTTTTCTGCCCCAGCTGAAGCTCCGACCACCCGTGGCTTTGCAGCAATTCTTCATGCAGCCCTAAATGGACGCTCGGCCAAGGAAATCCTCGATCTGAATGATGATTTTCCATCAGAGCTAGGACTAGAGAAATTGATCTCTCCCCTACGTGTGCGTGGAATGCGTGGGATGCTCTTTCGGATTAAGCGCAAAACCAAAGAGCTAGCGAGTGAATGAAGAGCTTGAAAGTGCTGCAGGCCCACTTACTGCATCACTAGTTGTAAGCGAAACTGGAAGTGCGGTATCGCCAAACGGCTCATCAAAGGGCCTGGGTAACCAAACCGATAGCTCGCTTTTGAAATGGTTTCGTTCGAGAAGTCAAATTGTTTTCACTTCCGGCAAGACAGCTGAAATCGAGAACTATCGCTATCCAAGTTCTGCTGGGCTGGCGATTCTTAGCCGGACGGACCGCTCATACCATTCGCTTGGGTCTGATGTTTCGAAGGTAATTCTTCTGAGAAATCTTGAGAGTTATTCCGCAGCACTTGCTGAACTGGCGAACAAGGGCTTTACGAAGATACACAGCGAATTTGGACCCACTGGTTTCATCGAACTGGTCAATCTGGGACTGGTGGACGGGTTCGTTAGCAGCATTGAAGTGTCTGGCATTGAAGCTTTTGCAAAAAAGCAGGGATTGGTTATTGAAACGATGCAGCAAATCAATGGAGACTTACATGTAGCCCGGCTCCTAGGGCGTGGCTAGGCCAAATTCATTGAATTCACAGGTATTTTTCCCTTGTGGAACTTTCACTCAAGGACATCTCTGAGCCGTTTGCGGGCATGCTTTTGGGCCTACAGCAGGTGAGTACTAGGGAAGAAATGGTTCTCACTCAAATCCCAAGCCCGAAAGGGATTGCCCCAGAAGCAGTCGCGCTGTCCGTTGAAATAAATCACGGTGTTACCTCCGATCACGGAGTCAGTCGATTAGTTTTTTGCCGCGATCCACAGCAGCCAGAGGGCTGGCACTCAGAGTTCCGAATCATTGGATATGCCAAATCCCCAATTGAACTGGAACTTGCTAAAGACGAATATTCAGCAAATCTCCCATGGGAATGGCTCAAGGACTCGCTGCGCGCTCACGGCGCTGAATTTGGCTTTGAAGCCGGCACGACGACGACTGTTATTTCGACTGGTCACGGCGCCTTGGTTGGTCAACCGCAATTCGCTGAGATAGAAATTAGAGCGAGCTGGGCACCGATTAATTTTGACCTTACCTCTCACCTTCTGGGTTGGATTGACTTATTGGCCGTGATTTCTGGTCTACCGCCAAGTGAACAAAAGGTTGCGAGGCTGGGTTGAAGCTTCTCGAACCGAGAAGACCTTTTCTACTGGTTGAAACGCAAGACCAACTCGCTACGGCAATTGCTGAACTTTCCCAAGCAAGCGTATTGGCGGTGGATGCTGAGCGGGCAAGTGGGTTTCGCTACAGTCAACGGGCCTATTTGATTCAGTTTGCAACCAGCAGACAAATCTTTTTGATTGATCCAATTAAATTTTCCACAACTGAGATGCAGAATCTAGCCCAAGCCGTTTCGCCTAAGACCTGGCTCCTGCATTCAGCGACCCAGGACCTACCGTGCCTTGCCGAGTTGGGTATTCTGCCGACGAAGATCTTCGACACAGAGCTGGCAGCAAGACTATGCGGACTAGAGCGCTTTGGACTCAGTTCGATTGCTCTTGAATTATTGGATCTTGAAATGGCCAAAGAACACAGCGCCGCAGACTGGTCCGTTCGACCGCTCAAACCAGAAATGCTTATTTACGCAGCGCTTGATGTAGATGTGATGGAAGACCTTCACCTGAACCTCAAGGAGAAGCTAATTGAACTTAATCGAGCAGACTGGGCCGAACAAGAATTTGAGAAGTTACTTGGTTTCAAACCAAAACCACCTAGCCGGGAGGCTTGGCGAAATCTTCCCGGAATAAGCAAAGTAAAGGACAAACGCCGTTTGCAAATTGCTATGTCGCTCTATAGCACTCGGGATCGAATCGCTAAGGAAATGGATGTTGCACCCGGCCGACTAATTCCCGACCGATCTATCATGGCTGCCGTCAACCAACTTCCGAAAACAAAGAAGGACCTAGCCGGCAACAAGGAGTTTCAAGGAAGAGCTTCCAGAAGCATGCTGAGTGAGTGGTGGGAAGCAATAGCGTCGTCAGATTCGATTGAAGTCTCCGAGGTTGAGCTCGATCCGAATCACCTGCCTAACCACAGAAGCTGGGAAAAGCGATTCCCGGAGGCTCATATCAGGCTTCAGAACATTAGACCTTTGATCGTTGAAAAAGCAGCGGAGCTCTCGCTGGCACCAGAGATTTTGCTAAGTCCAGAAGCCTTGCGCAGGGTTTGTTTCCAACCAAGTACAGAGCTGGTGCGCCAGTTGCAGGAACTGGGTGTTAGGCCTTGGCAGATTGAGCAGGTCTCCGAACTAATCCAACGCGGACTGGCGCTAAGCAACCAGTGAGCGCAAGACATACTGCAAAATTCCACCGTTTCGGAAGTAATCCGCCTCACCTGGAGTGTCAATCCTGACCACCGCATCGAACTCCACCGTTTTCTTGCCGGCTGGCGAGTGAGAGGTTGGTTTTGCGACAACTCGAACTGTCTTGGGAGTCTTGCCCTGGTTGAGCGAGGTTATACCGATTACATCGAACGCTTCCGTTCCATCTAGGCCTAGTGAGAGGGCATCTTGACCATTTGGATACTGAAGAGGTAATACACCCATTCCAATTAGGTTGCTGCGGTGAATTCTCTCGAAGCTCTCTGCGATAACGACTCTTACCCCCAGCAGAGATGTTCCCTTCGCTGCCCAATCTCTTGAAGATCCGCTTCCATACTCCTTGCCAGCTAATACGACCAGTGGGGTTGAATTGGCTTTGTAGTTTTCAGAAGCATCGTAAATAAATGTCTGGTCGCCACTGCTAGTGGTGAAGTCCCTCGTGTATGGACCTTCGACATCCGTCAGGAGTTGATTGCGAAGGCGGATGTTGGCGAAGGTCCCTCGAATCATCACCTCGTGGTTACCACGTCGCGATCCGTAAGAATTGAAGTCCACTCTTGAAACTCCATGGGCTTGCAGGTATTTGCCGGCTGGTGAATCCACCTTGATTGAGCCCGCTGGTGAAATGTGATCAGTGGTTACCGAATCCCCGAGCTTTACCAACACACGAGCGGCAGTTACGTCTGTCACTGGATCTGGAGTAATCTTTAGCCCATCAAAATATGGTGCTTTTCTGACATAGGTTGACTTTTCATCCCAGTCAAAGACAGCGCCCTTTGGGGTAGGCAGAGACTTCCAGCGGTGGTCACCTTCAAACACTGAGGCGTATTGCTTGGTGAACATCTCACTGCTGATTGATTCGTCGATTGTTTTTTGAACTTCCTCAGGGGTGGGCCAAATGTCCTTCAAGTAAACGTCCTGGCCAGCAGCATCCTTGCCAAGTGCATCGTGATCAAAATCAAAGTCCATGGTGCCTGCAAGCGAATATGCAATCACCAGTGGCGGCGAAGCAAGGTAATTCATCTTTACATCGGGATTGATGCGGCCTTCGAAATTACGATTTCCAGATAGCACCGCAGAAACTGCTAGTTCGTTTTCATTGATAGCACTGGATATTTCCTCGGCAAGTGGGCCTGAGTTACCAATACAGGTTGTGCAGCCGTAGCCCACCAGATTGAAACCCAGCTTGTCCAGATAGGGAGTTAAACCAGCTTTCTCGTAGTAATCAGTGACTACCTTTGACCCAGGCGCAAGTGAGGTCTTAACCCAAGGCTTCGCCTTGAGCCCTTTCTCAACTGCCTTTTTTGCGAGTAATCCAGCTGCCAACATCACAGATGGGTTAGAGGTATTCGTGCAAGAAGTAATGGAGGCGATGGTTACCGCTCCGTGGTCAATTGCAAAATCTCTTCCCCTTACTGAAACTGGGTTTGAGTCTGCGCTTGCGTAGTTTTTGACGTCCTTGGCAAACGCCTGCTTGCTATTGGAAAGGGCGATGCGATCCTGAGGTCGCTTTGGGCCGGCAATGGAAGGGACAACGGTCGAGAGATCTAGCTCCAAGTACTCCGAATAAACCGGCTCAACAGAGCTGTCGTGCCAAAGACCCTGAGCTTTGGTGTAAGCCTCCACCAGTGCAATCTGCTCGGCTGTGCGACCAGTAGTCCGCAGGTAGTCGAGAGTAACTTCGTCAATTGGGAATATGGCCACAGTCGATCCAAACTCTGGAGACATGTTTCCGATTGTGGCGCGATTGGCCAATGGGACCTTTGAAACCCCGGAGCCATAAAACTCAACAAACTTTCCAACTACGCCATGCTTGCGAAGCATTTCAGTGATCGTTAGAACAACATCCGTCGCAGTGGCTCCAGTCGGGATGGCACCGGTTAGCTTGAACCCAACCACTTTCGGAATCAACATGGAAACTGGCTGACCAAGCATTGCCGCTTCAGCTTCAATTCCGCCAACGCCCCAACCTAGAACACCAAGCCCATTGACCATGGTGGTATGAGAGTCAGTACCGACGCAACTGTCTGGATACGCGACGTACTCACCGTTAATTTCTCTAGTCATTACAACTCGGGCGAGATATTCAATGTTTACCTGATGGACAATTCCAGTCCCTGGTGGCACGACTTTGAAGTTATCAAACGCCGTTTGACCCCATCGCAAAAATTGATACCGCTCGGCATTGCGCTGGTATTCATACTCAACATTTCTTTCAGCAGCATCGGCAGAGCCAGACACGTCAATAACTACCGAGTGATCAATCACTAGCTCAGCTGGGGCTAATGGATTGATTTTCTGAGGGTCTCCCCCGAGGTCCGCCACTGCCTCACGCATGGTGGCCAAATCAACCACGCAGGGCACACCGGTGAAATCCTGCATTATCACCCTGGCTGGCGTGAACTGAATCTCTGTATCGGGCTCGGCTTTTGGATCCCAGTTGAGGATTGCATTTACGTGTTCGGCTGTGACGTTAGCGCCGTCTTCGGTTCGAAGCAGGTTCTCAAGCAAGATCTTGAGGGAATAGGGCAGCTTTTGGGCAGGTAGATCAGCCATGCTGAAGTACTTGTATTTCTTCCCGGCAACCTCAAGTGATTTCTCGGCCGAAAAACTGCTTGCCATAGCGCCTACTCCTTTGATTCTGCATCTAATTTACCGCGTTCATCGCGTGCAATCCCACGCATCAAAATCCAGGTGAGTGCAAGCAGTCCAGCATAGGCTGGGGCACCCATCACAACGCGAGAGGCCGCTAAAAGTTCCACCTGACCCGCCAAATACAGCGGAACTTGCACAATGAGTCGAGCAGCAAAAAACCCTACCCAAATCAGGGTTATCAGCCTTAGCCGCTTGTACTCGCGTGAAGTTCGCCAATTAGTAAGTCCAAACAGCAGCTGTGCAACATATCCCATGATTGGCCGACGAATAAGGACGGAAATCAGCAACACCAAACCGTACGCGGCATTTGTAAAAAAACCAGTGAGGAAGTAGTCGGCAGCCTGTCCACCATCTCGAAGTGCGAGGAAGGATGCCAAGGCAATCGCGAGTGCGCCAATGATGGCCTGTTGTAAAGACTGTCGCCTTATCAATCGAACCAGAATAAACAGGACCGAGAGTCCAGCCGCTGAAGCTACCGCAGGTAGTGCTTGTTTCGTCACGGCGTAAACAATTGAGAAGGTAGTTGCTGGAAGAATCGCTTCGGCAATCCCAAGTGGTCCACCAATACCGGCCAATAGGGACTTGCCGTCAAGCTGGTAACCATTTTCTGTCTTACCCAAACCCAGCCGTTTAGCGAGATCGTCTTCCCTAGCCATTATTGGAAACCGGTAGTTTCAAGGGAAGCAAATCTCCAGGTGGCAGTGCGCTCTCGCCACGATTTACCACGGTCGAGCGAAAAACGGAAATCAGCTCCGCGTAATTTGGTCCAACCAAATCGGGACCACTGATCAGGCCGCGAAGAAACCAGCGTGGGCCATCAACGCCAACAAATAAGTTCTTCTTGTTTTGAGATGGAACTTCCGCGAGCAGTTCTGGACCTAGAACCCCTGCTCGCCTGGTGGCAGTTCCGCCTTGATCAGAAATGGTCTTCGCTAGCCCTTCCATGGTGGCGAGCCACAAACCTTCACTTCTTGTCGCAGCAAATGCTTGCAACTGAAGGGTGTGACCCTTTATTTCTATGGTGATTGCCACTACGCGTTTATTGGCATCTTCAACTTCAGCCCTGATTTGCATTTCAGGCCTAGGCGCAATTCGAAGTGAACCAAAGTCTAGGTAGGGGTTTAGGACTCCAACCTCTGAGGAATCAAAAGGGCCGTTCTGTTCTCTATCTGGAGGTGCAGCTTTTTCCAAAATCAATTTCTCCCTGTTGAGCCGAATCCGCGCGCTCCGCGCTCTGATTCGGGAAGCTCAGTAACTTGGACAAACCTCGCAGCTTCAACCTGCTGGATGACAAGTTGCGCGATTCTGTCCCCCCGTCGAACTGAAAAATCTTCATCTGAGCTGTTAAACAAAGTCACCATAAGTTCGCCGCGATATCCAGCATCAACAGTTCCCGGAGTATTCAAAACGGTTATACCGTTTTTAGCCGCCAGGCCGGAACGAGGATGCACGAGTGCGACGTAGCCATTAGGGAGCGCGATCTTGACTCCGGTATGAACCAGTGCTCGCGAACGAGCCGGAATTA
>CAZTLT010000027.1:0-11140 GCA_964614615.1 uncultured Aquiluna sp.
ATCGCGGAGCTAGAGAGTGGAAAATACGACCACCTAAAAGAAAAGCCAATCGTTACCTACTGCACCGGTGGTATTCGCTGTGAGATTCTTAGCGCGGTCATGATCAACCGTGGCTTCAAAGAGGTTTATCAAATTGAAGGGGGCATCGTTCGCTATGGCGAGAAGTTCCGTGACAAAGGTCTGTGGGAAGGATCGCTCTACGTATTTGATAACCGCATGAACATTAACTTCTCTGATGAAGCAAAAACAATCGGTGAATGCGAAGCTTGCGGTGGCCCAACTTCAACTTTCCGCAATTGCTCCAGTCTTGGTTGCCGAGACCTAATACTGCTTTGCGATGCCTGCAACGAAAAACCTGAGAATCTTGCTTGCCAACCAACTCACACCAGAGGCAAGCGTCTGCAGGAAGTCGGCTAATAGTTTGCGTCTTCGCTACAAAATCCTGATCGGACTACTAGCTGTACTGCTGGTAGGTCCTTTTCTAATTCCGGTAAACACTTCGGGGACGCTCACAAAAGAGCAGGCCGCTGAGGAAGTCTGGGGCAGTGAGTCCAAGTTTGTTGAACTAGCTGGCCAAGAGGTTCACTACGTGACTGCGGGAGATCCAACTTCAAAGAGGCTAATTGTCTTACTGCATGGCTTTGGGGCGTCGGCGTTCTCATATAAAGATGTCTTGCAGCCACTTGGGGAAATCGGCTACGTAATTGCCTACGACAGAACAGGGTTTGGCTTTACGGATAGGCCAACTAGCTGGGCTGGAGAAAACCCCTACGGCATCCAAGGCCAGCTAAGCCTGCTGGATGAGTTGGTGACCGAATTTGGCGCCAATAAAGAAGTGGTGATTCTTGGGCACTCAGCGGGTGGCAATGTTGCCGCTTCCTATGCTGAACAGTTTCCTGAAAAAGTTCAAAAACTAATTTTGTTTGCACCAGCCGTTGGCTTAGCAGGCGCACCGGGCAGTGGCATTAGTTGGATTTTTGACATTCCACAGATAGACCACTTAGGCCCGCTACTGGTTTCAACTATTGCAACCAGTGGTTTAGATCTTCTCTATGAAAGCTACGTCGACGATTCAAAGATAACTGATGCAGTGCTGGCTGGTTACACCGCACCACTAAAGGTGGCGGGTTGGGAAAAAGCGTTTTGGCTTTTCAATAAAGCCCCGCGCAGCAACGGAGTTGGCGAAAGAATTTCTGAAATTTCAATGCCGACTCTAGTGATCACTGGTGATGCCGACACGGTCGTGCCAACGGCTGACTCTGAAGCTGTCGCGCAGAAAATCGCAGGCGCCAAGTTAGTGATCATCGCTGGCACCGGCCATTTGCCAAATGAAGAAAAACCAGAGGAATTTGCAACCGAAGTAATCAAATTCCTTGAGGAAGTTGGTCAATAAGTGCTCTACCGTTACAGCTTTGGATTGCTGCGCCTTGCCATCGGAATATCTCTTCTGGGAAGCGTGGTCTGGCAAATTACGGATCGAATCCTGGCCAATCGCTTTCGACCAACTGAGTACTTTGTCTTTTTCTCAATTGACTCTTCCATTCTGGCTGGCGTGGTTGGTCTGATTGGTGCCTATGTTTTGCTAAGTGGCAAGGAGGAGTCGCAGCGACTTTCTACGGTGCGACTGGTGGCAACTGTGAGCATGATCATCGTCGGAGTGGTTTATCACGCCCTGCTTGGCGATGGTGCAATTGATCCCAGAGACGTTGGTTACGACTGGCCTAGGATTCCAAACTTGGTGATTCACACTTGGGCACCAATTGCAGTCTTTTTCGACTACTTGCTCTCTTATAAAGGTGTCCTGCCGAAGTGGCGCAAAGCACTTTGGGTGATCGTCTACCCGCTGGTCTGGCTTTCTTTCTCGGTTGTGAGAGGGATGCTGGATAACTGGTGGCCATACTGGTTTATCAACCCAAACAGCGAAATAGGCATCACCGGCATGCTCACCTACATCCTGATAATCGCTATTTCCTTCATTTCGCTGGGCTATTTGGTCTCCGGAGCCAGGATGTTTGTTGCCCGAGGGGCCCGAAGGCTCAAGCTTAGGAATTAGTTGTCCCCCGAAGGGGTTACTACTTCCCATGCTTAAAGAAGAAGTAGAACTGACGATGCTGGATGGCTCTAAGCGCTCGTCCAAGGATTTCGCGGGCCAGCTGGTCATGGTCGTAAATGTTGCATCCAGGTGTGGTCTATCCCCGCAGTATGAAACTCTCGAAAAACTGCAAAAGAAATATGGCCCTCGCGGCTTCACGGTCCTTGGCGTTCCATCATCTTCCTTCAAGCAAGAGCTCAAGGACGAAGCGGCAATCAACGAATACTGCTCAACTACCTGGGGCGTAACTTTCCCAATGACATCAAAAGCAGATGTCAACGGACGAAACCGTCACCCGCTTTATAAGCAGCTGGTGAAGACAAAGGATCGAATGGGACTAGCGGGTCCAGTGATGTGGAACTTTGAAAAGTTTCTGATTCTGCCAAACGGAACCATCCACCGTTTCCGCCCTAACACTCAGCCTGACTCGGAAGACATCATTGCGCTGATTGAGGCAAATCTTCCTCGCTAGTGTGTAGGCATGACAGTTGTTGTTGCCGCAATAATCCAAGATGAGCTAGGGAACTTTCTCTGCGCTAGGCGCGGAGAATGGAAATCACTTCCAGGCAAATGGGAATTCCCTGGCGGCAAAGCACACGATGGAGAAGAACTTACTTCCGCACTCGTCAGAGAAATAAAAGAAGAACTCTCCGTTGAAATCAAAGTGGTCAGAGAATTTGATCGGACGATAACAGGCGACATTGAATTGGTTTGCTTTGTTTGTGACCTGGTTTCTGAAAAACCTCTCTCTTCAACTGACCACAGTGAATTGCGCTGGGTTTCCGAGAAGGAACTTGGAGAATTGGATTGGTCTGAGGCAGATTTACCTGCCGTAAAGAAAATCCTGATTCCCTACTGCTAACTAATTAGTCGCAGTGGGAACTTGAGATACTCGCTCTTCCAGGCAAGCTCTGGGTATTTCCAAATCAAGTCATCCGCTAGTTCTGCGAGCGCCGCCCAGAAGAAAACCTGGGTGAGGTCCACGGTCAACTGAGAAATTGTGTCTGCAGGAAAAGCTTTACCTAAAAATCTTCTAAGCAACCTTGGCACTTCACCAACTCCGTGTTCAGTCAGTACTCCCCAGACTTCCAGCTCAATCTCTGCACACCTTCTTGCACTCCAACCAAGTGCTGGGTCAAAGTAGTGCAGCGCAGAGCTGAGCAGCAATGCGTCGCGATAGCGAACATCCTCGAGCTGATCAAACAGGGGAATGAAGCGCTCTAGCTCGTAACCCGCTTTGCGAAGATCGAGGATGTCTGGATAAGCAAGGAAACGATAGAAGGGAACGTGCGGTCTGACGGGCTGGTAGGGCAGCGAGGTGAAGCTTGCCAGCAGCGGATCAACTCCGACCGCCGACGCACCCCAGCTATTGAAGGCTTCGTCTGGGTATGGAATCTCATCCAGCCCGTTGCGGGCTTCGCTCATGCTGAGAGCATGTCGTGCAACACGATTGTTGCGTTGCGATCTGGTCCAACACCAATTGCCGAAATGCGAGTGCCGCTGAGTTTCTCAAGTGCACGCACGTATTCTTGTGCGTTCTTTGGAAGATCGGCAAATGTCTTTGCTCCAGTGATGTCCTCATCCCAACCAGGATAAATCTCATAAATTGGCTTTGCGTGGTGGAAGTCAGTTTGCGAAACAGGCACTTCTTCTACGCGCTTGCCATCAACTTCATAAGCAACACAGACCGGAATTTCTTTGATGCCAGTTAGAACATCAAGCTTGGTGAGGAAGATGTCGGTTAGGCCATTGATTCTGGTGGCATAGCGAGCAACCGGTGCATCAAACCAACCGCAGCGTCTTTCTCTGCCGGTGGTAGTTCCAAATTCACCGCCAACACTTCTCAGTCGCTCTCCCCACTCATCAAACAACTCGGTTGGGAACGGGCCTGCTCCAACTCTGGTGGTGTAGGCCTTGAGGATGCCGATCACGCTCTTGATGCGAGTTGGTCCAATGCCACTGCCAGTTGAAGCGCCGCCCGCTGTTGGGTTCGAAGAAGTCACAAACGGATAGGTGCCATGGTCCACATCCAACAGCGTTCCCTGGCCACCCTCTAATAAAACTGTCTTTCCTTGTTCAAGTGCTTGGTTTAGGACCAGAGCAGTGTCGGCAACCATTGGTCTTAGTCGCTCGGCAAAACTCAGCAGGTGATCCACCACTTCTTGCGGCTTGATGGCAGCGCGGTTATAAACCTTCAGCAATAGTTCGTTTTTCTGCTTGAGCGCTCCCTCCACCTTTTGATAAAGGATGCTGGGATCAAATAAGTCTTGGACTCTTATGCCAAGGCGGCCCATCTTGTCGCCATAGGTAGGGCCAATTCCTCTTCCGGTTGTGCCAATGGCACGCTTACCGAGGAATCGCTCGGAAACCTTATCGACAGTTACGTGATAGGGCGTGATGATGTGCGCATTGGCTGAAATCATCAGGCGAGAGGTGTCGATTCCTTTTTCGTTCAGGCCATCGATTTCTCTGAATAAAACTTCTAAATCAACCACTACACCGTTACCAATTACTGGGGTGCAGCCGGGAGTGAGAATGCCTGATGGCAAAAGGTGAAGAGCAAATTTCTTATCGCCAATAACAACGGTGTGGCCGGCGTTGTTGCCACCCTGGTAGCGAACCACGTAGTCAACCTTGTCGCCTAGTAGGTCGGTTGCTTTTCCTTTACCTTCGTCTCCCCATTGGGCTCCGACTAGCACGATTGCCGGCATGACTAACCCCTTTCAGAAATGGGGGAACGGCTGCTTTCCGCAGTAAGTCTAGCTAAAAACATGCTGCATTACCCAGGTGTGCATGGCGATTGCAGCAGCCGCTGAGGCATTGATAGAACGAGTGGAGCCAAACTGGCTTATCTCCAGCACCTGATCTGCTGCATCCAACGCCGGTTGGGATAGCCCTGGTCCTTCTTGCCCAAAAAGCAAAATGCACTCTTTGGGAAGACCACTGGTTTCAAGTTGCTGACAGCCAGGAACGTTGTCAATTGCAATGATGGGGATTGGCTTGCCGCCTACGCCTGCGGTTTTAGACCACTCAACAAAATCTTCAATAGTTGGGTGATGCATAACATGCTGGTATCGATCGGTCACCATTGCACCTCGCTTATTCCACCTTTTGTTTCCAATGATGTGAACAGCTGATGCTAAGAAGGCATTGGCATTTCTGACAATTGATCCGATGTTTAGATCGTGCTGCCAATTCTCAATCGCAACGTGAAAAGGATGCCGCTTTGAATCAAGATCTTTGACAATCTCTTCCATTTTCCAGTAGCGGTATTTGTCCACAACGTTTCTGGTATCGCCCTCTTTCAAAAGTTGTGGATCAAACTTTGAAAAGTCCGGGTGGGCGGATGCATCACCTTGATACGGGCCCACTCCCCAGCTGGGCTGGGATATGGCCTTGGGCGTCTCGCTACTCACCACTACAGCGTAGAGCTAGGATTTGCTCATGACTAATCGTTCACACATTGTCTCTTGGCTCACCGATATGGATGGCGTGCTGTGGCACGAAGGAAAGCCAATCCCCGGAGCGCAGCAGCTAATTGATAAGTGGCTCAAGAACGAAACTCCTTTTTTGGTTCTCACCAACAACTCCAGCTTCACCCCCAGAGACCTGGCAGCCAGATTGCAAGATGGCGGATTGAATGTTTCTGAAGATCGCATCTACACCTCAGCAATGGCAACGGCTGACTTCTTGAATAACCAAAAGCCAAAAGGAACTGCCTTTGTGATTGGCGAGGCAGGAATTCTCACTGCCATGCACGAGATTGGCTATGTGATGACTGAAGTTAATCCTGACTTCGTTGTTCTGGGTGAAACCAGAAATCTCTCCTTTGATGCTCTAACAAAAGCCGTGCGACTGATTGGCACTGGCTCAAGATTCATCGTTACTAATCCCGACGTAACTGGACCATCATTAGAAGGACCGATTCCTGCTGCTGGATCAGTAGCAGCACTTATCACCAAGGCCACCGGCAGAAGCCCTTATGTGGTCGGCAAGCCAAACCCAATGATGTTTAGAAGTGCAATGCGCAAAATCAAGGCGCACTCTGAAACAACGGGGATGATTGGTGACCGAATGGACACTGACGTAGTGGCTGGTATTGAGGCTGGCCTTCACACCATCTTGGTTAGAACCGGAATATCAAACGATGCCGAGGTTTTGAAGTATCCATTTAGGCCAACCGAAATTCTGGATTCAGTAGCTGACCTAATCTAGACATCAAGTTGCTTGATGTATTTATTGAATGAAATCAAAAGACCAGCAACCACCACTGCAATTGCTAGGAATGTAAAGACTGCACCAACACCGACTGTGTCAACCGCTGTTCCAACCGCGACCATCGAAATTAGCGGCCCGGCATTCCAAACAGTCATTTCAAGAGCAAAGACTCTGCCTCGCTTATCTGCCGGGATTCTTTCTTGAATAACCGTGTTGAGTAGTGGCAGCAGTGGGCCCCATGCCAAACCAAGTGTGAAGAAGAAAAACACCATTACCCACTGATCTGGCAAGAAACTCATGGGAACCATTGAGAACCCAATTCCAAGAATTCCGATTCGCAAAATGTTGGCGTAGGAAAGTCGCTTGTGAATTGCTTCAAACCCTAGCGCTCCGAAAATAGATGCAAGCGCTGCAGCTGAAATCGCAACTCCCAGCCCCTCTGGATCGCTCAGAGAAGAGTAATAAGCAGGCAGAACCACCATCTCGGTTGGCAAGTAAATCAAGGCTAGCGCCATGATTGCGCACATCATGATGAAGATAGATGGGTTTGAAAACAGAACCTTGAAACCTTGAGCCGCAAATACAAACAGATTGCTTTCATCTTCTTTGTCGGAGTCGTGTTGTTCCTGGACCCTAATGAAGATGGCGAGCAATCCACTGAGAATCGCAAACCCAGCCACCACATAAAAAGTATTAGCTGAACCGATGTGTGCAATTAGAAATGTGGCAAGTGCCGGGCCAGCTGCAAAACCGGCAGCGAATAGTCCTTCGTGAATTGAATTCGCTCTATCTAGCGTCATGCCAGCTGGCGCTGCCACATCTGGAATCAGCGCTTTACGCGCGGTCCCACCGCCAGGCACAATGATTGCTCTGATTATGCCGATCGCAATTAGCGCGGGAATCGTGAGCTCCCAGAGTCCCGAAACAATCGGAACTAGTAGCGCTACCCCACCAGCCATGATCTCAACAGCAATGGTTGTTTTTCTTCTACCAAATTTGTCAATGAAGGAGCCAATGAAAGGAGCCAGCAACAGAGTTGGGATTGCGGTGATCGCAACTATTAGTCCCGCTGTTGAAGAGCTACCCGAGAGCTCGAGTGCAATCCAGGGAATGGCAATGTAAACCATTGAACCCGAAACAATCGAAGCAACCGAAGACAGTTGCGTGAAAACAAAAGGCGCGAGCTTGCGCTGCACAAACACCTCGTTCGCTAAAGACCCAGATCACTCAGCGAGATGGCGGAGTAATACCTGAAACCTTTAGATTCTATCGCTTCTTTAGCACCGGTATTTCTGTCGACCACTGTCGCAATCGCGAGGACATTTGCACCCGCACTCTGCAGCGCCTCTGCTGCAGTTAGTGGCGATGCTCCAGTGGTAGAGGTGTCTTCCAACACAACAACATTTTTACCAGCAACATCTGGTCCTTCAACTTGTCTTCCCATACCGTGCTGCTTTGCTTGCTTGCGAACTACAAATGCGTTGAGCACTCGTCCGCGAAAAGCTGCTTGGTGCAAAATTGCAGTTGCAACAGGATCAGCGCCCATTGTTAGACCACCAACAGCATCAATGTGTCCTAAGTTGGCAGAGTCAATCAAATCCAGCATGACCTTCCCAATCAATGGTGCTGCTTCGTGGTGCAGGGTGGCCCTTCTTAAATCCACGTAGTAATCAGCCTCTATTCCAGAAGACAGCGTGACTTTGCCATGAACAACGGCCAATTCCTTGACCAGCTCAACCAGTCGTGGCTTGTCTGAAGAGGTGAAAGTCATAGTTAGAGTTTAGAAGTGCAAATCGCAACCTGGAACGTCAACTCGGCAAGAGCAAGAACTGAGCGAATTGTTCAGTTTCTGGAGCGCACAAAAGTCGACGTCCTGGCTCTGCAAGAGATTAAGTGCAAGCCAGAGCAGTTCCCAACCGGACGGCTAGAAGAAATTGGCTACAAAGTCATAGCCCACGGGCTCAACCAGTGGAACGGCGTCGCCTTCGCATACCGGGCCGAGTTGGAACCTCTTGATGTTGAAACTGAGTTTCCCTATCAACCTCAGTTCAAAGATGTCACCGAGGCGCGAGCGCTGGGGGCAACCTTCAATGGCATTCGACTCTGGAGTCTTTACGTTCCACACGGCAGAGCGCTCGATGACCCGCACATGCAATACAAGCTGGAATTTTTAGATCGACTTGCCTCGCACGCCAATGAACTAGTTGAAGAACACCCCGGCGGTCAGGTGGCATTGATGGGTGATTTCAACATTGCACCTCTAGACAGTGACGTGTTCGATACTTCTTTTTTTGAAACTCACATCTCTCCGCCAGAGCGAGAAGCGTTTTCAGCGTTTGAGCAAATTGGTTTCTCAGATTTGCATCGAGGCTTTGTTCCGGTTGGCTACACCTACTGGGATTACCAAGACCTGCGCTTTCCTCGAAATGAAGGCATGCGCATTGATTTTGTACTCACCTCTCCTGAGCTGTCAGAGCGAATCAGCCAAGGCAGCATCGAACGAGATGAGCGCAAAGGTGAAGCGCCAAGTGATCACGTTCCAGTTATCAGCCACCTAGAAGACTAATTAGTTGGTGCTGACCACTTCCAGCAAGAGCTGAGTTTGATCTTCAGAAACATTTACTCTGATAAATGCGCCATCGCCGATCTCACCAGCTAACAGCAAGTTAGCTAGCTTGTCGTCAATTTCCCTCTGCATCAATCTGCGCAGTGGTCTTGCACCATAGACCGGATCATATCCGTGCTCGGCCAGCCATAGTCTGGCCCCCGGTGTGACGCCAAGGGTAAGTCTTCGCTGCTCGAGTCTTTCGGTGAGTCTGTCAATTTGCAGATCAACAATCGAACCAAGCTCTTCCATACTCAAGGCATCGAAAAGGACAATGTCATCCAGGCGGTTTAGGAATTCAGGTTTGAAAGATGCCCTAACCATTTCCATAACTGCTTGCTTCTTTTGATCATCCGTGAGCTCTGAGTCAATTAGGAATTGAGAGCCGAGATTGGAGGTCATGATTAAAATCACGTTTCTAAAGTCGACGGTCCTGCCCTGACCGTCGGTCAGTCTTCCGTCATCTAGAACCTGCAACAGAATGTCGAATACTTCCGGGTGAGCTTTTTCAATCTCATCGAGTAGTACTACCGAGTATGGCCTGCGACGAATGGCCTCAGTTAGCTGGCCTCCCTCGTCATAACCGACATAACCAGGAGGAGCACCGATTAGCCTGCTGACGCTGTGCTTTTCGCCATACTCACTCATGTCAATTCTCACCATCGACTTCTCATCATCAAACAAGAAATGAGCAAGTGATTTTGCAAGTTCAGTCTTGCCAACTCCGGTTGGGCCAAGGAACATAAAGGATCCAGTTGGACGTGATGGGTCAGAAATTCCAGCTTTAGATCTGCGAACTGCATCGCTGACAGCCTTGACTGCACGCTTTTGACCAATCAGTCGCTTACCAAGTTCGTTTTCTAGCTGAAGAAGTTTCTGACTTTCTCCTGCGAGTAGGCGGCCGGTTGGAATGCCGGTCCAAGCAGAGACAACAGAAGCAATTTCATCCTCTGAAACCATTTCGCCAACCATCCGGTCGCGCTTTTCGCCGTCTTGACTCTCTGCCTCTTTGAGTTGCTTTTCAAGTTGCGGAATTTCGCCATACAGAAGTCTTGATGCAAGCTCAAGGTTCGCCTCGCGTTGCGCTTTATCGGCCTCAACTCTTGCGGCATCTAGCTTGGTTTTTAGCTCACCGATTTTGTTTAGTTCACTGCGTTCAGCTTCCCAGCGGGTATTGAGTGAATCAAGCCTCTGCTGTTTTTCTGCAAGATCCTCTTGCAGTTTCTCCAGACGCTGCTTGGAAGCATCATCTTTTTCTTTCTTCAGAGCCAGCTCTTCTAGCTTTAGTCGATCAACGGAGCGTCTCAACTCATCGATTTCTACTGGTGCTGAGTCAATCTCCATTCGCAGCCTTGATGCAGCCTCGTCGACCAGGTCAATCGCCTTGTCTGGCAGCTGGCGACCCGTGATGTAGCGATTTGATAGCTGAGCCGCTGCAACGAGTGCACTATCAGCGATGGTTACTTTGTGGTGCGCTTCATAGCGTTCTTTTAGTCCACGCAAAATAGCAATGGTGTCCTCAACTGACGGCTCACCCACAAACACCTGCTGGAATCTGCGCTCCAAAGCGCTGTCTTTTTCAATTCGCTCTCGGTATTCATCTAGCGTGGTGGCACCAATTAGTCGCAATTCACCGCGCGCGAGCATGGGCTTTAGCATGTTAGATGCATCCATTGATCCATCAGCAGCGCCTGCTCCGACTAGGGTGTGAAGCTCATCGATGAAGGTAATTACTTTTCCTTCTGCGTCCTGAATTTCTTTCAGTACTGCTTTGAGTCTTTCCTCAAATTCTCCGCGGAACTTACTTCCCGCCACCATCGCACCAAGGTCCAGAGAAATAAGAGTCTTGCCCTTCAAGCTCTCTGGAACATCGCCAGCAACGATTCGCTGCGCTAACCCTTCAACAACTGCAGTCTTTCCAACACCGGGTTCACCAATCAAGACGGGATTGTTCTTGGTGCGTCGAGACAGCACCTGGCTAACTCTTCTTATCTCGGCATCCCTGCCGATTACCGGATCGAGCTTGCCTGCTCGGGCCATTTCGGTTAGGTCAATGCCAAATGCTTCTAATGCTTTTACTTGTTCTTGCTGTGGTTGATTCATTATCTTCTCCTCCAGAGCACGACTGCTTTGCTCCCTGCTGGTCTTTGACCAGGAGCCAGTCTGACTACTCCTTGCTCACCGGCGGCGAATATCCGGTTGCCCGGTTGATTCATCACCTGATT